>NZ_JBQKGW010000002.1:0-217458 GCF_052118625.1 Porcincola sp. LCP21S3_C12
AGTCCGGACAATTCGAGAGCCGGAATCGTCACATCTCCAAACGTGGCAACCCGGCTCTAAGAAAAGCTTGTTTTGAGGTAATGCAGGCTCTCAAACTGACAAAACCTCAGGACGATCCTGTTTACCTTTTTCTGCTCAAAAAGGAACAGGAAGGGAAACCATACAACGTAGCCAAAATGGCTGCCGTCAATAAGTTTCTGCGGATCTACTACGCTCGTGCAATGGAGTTGTACAAGTAAATCCGTCCGCTTTCATTATAGCCGTTAACTGCCGGCCTGCAACAGCAGGTCTTATTAAGGTTACTCTCTTTTTTGTTCTCAAGGTTCTCGAAATCTTCAAAAATCTGCTTGACAAACATTAGCAAGATTTACTTTCTCAGATCATAATACCCTTCTGCCCTGTATTTGCCATAGTATTCCAGGATCTGCTTACCGATAGCTTCAGGATCGAAGTTGTTTGCCTGACACAAAAACCGTATGAAGTCTGGCGTAATGATCCGACTGTGATCTTTATCGTAAAGATACTGCTGGTATTCCTCGTATTGTTTATTCGAAATGCTGTGCATGTGATTTCTCCCTTATATAAAATTAGACTGCCAAAGTAGCCGAACGTGAAAATGAAACCCCTGAGTGTGAAACGAAACCCCTACGCACAGGCTTCCTTAAATTGTATTAAATACGCAGTCTTATTTTCGCAGACCGTCAGATTCAGGATCTCATCCGCAGTTTTGTCCTTCAGAAGCTCCTTCAGAGCATACTTGACCAGGCACTTTGTCAGTACCTCAGGCGTATAGTAGGAAGCCGATTTCTCCCGTTCACGGCCGGCGAGTCGGTAAATGAAGCTGCCCTTTTGATACATGCGCAGCTTGCCCTTATTTTCCCCGTCCTCATAGCGGACGCGTTCCTCTTCCGTGTATTTCGAGAGCTCTGATTCCGGAACGAAATAACCGACATCCAGTTCGTTGAATTTGTCTCCGGCCCGCTTTACTTCATAGAGGTCTTCCTTTGCGATAAAACCGCGGTAGGAAAGCAGCGCCTCATAGACGGCTCCCATCTGGTTGATTCCGAGGTTCGCGTAGGAGATCCGGCCTCTGCGGCTGTTCTTCTTTCCATCCGCCTTTGTCAGGCTCATCAGCTCAATGATGCGCAGCATGCAGCTGTTCCGCAGCTTTGCAGAGCCGATCATCTCCGTATACTGCGGGTCAAAGATATGCGCTTTCAGTGGAGCGATCAGGAATATGTCGTGAATGCTGTCTTCCCCGGCAGCTTTCTTCAGCTCCTCCTCGGTCTTCGGATATCCGTTGTAGATCAGGTCAAAGAGCTTCGACAGCGTCTCGTCCAGGTAATATCCGTCCCCGACTTCGTCCACGTCCTCCCGGACACTGTCCGCGATATCGCGCAGACTTTCTAGAGAATAGCCGGAATAATAGCTCTGCGACCTGATTGGTGCATAGCCCAGTTCCGGTCGTGCTTCGATAAAGAGAAGGAACAGCATCCGGTACATATAGCGGAGGCATTCCAGCGTCAGCTGGCCGGCGTCGACCGGGTCCGCCTCCAGATCCCTGCCCTGGCGTGTTCTCATGTCGTAGAGAACTTCATTTCCCAGAAGCTCGATGCTCTCACGCAGCGCATATTTCAGGTCCTGCGATACGCCGGATGCGTTGCGCTGGCTCTGCTCATCCAGTTCGTCCAGAAGGATCTTTCCGTCATCCGGGCAGAGTGAATCCTTATGGAGCAGGACGGCCATCGCCTGCAGCGTGGAATCCTCCAGCCGAGAGAAGATCTCGTCCAGTTCAAACTGAAGATATCTCTTTTCATTCCATTTGTTTCGATCGATCAGTGCGATCTGATCAATTCCGATCAGGAGAAGAAAGCGAGGCGGTTCCGCCTGAGCAAACAGTACTTTTGTCGCCAGCTCCTCTCCCGGTATCTCGCCAAGTAACCCCTTGTGGAGTGTTCCGAATGCGTCCTCTGAGATGTCACTGGCAGAAAAGGCATAGCTCTCCATAATGCCGGCGTCTTTTTCCTTTGGCGCCATCAGAATGACCCAGAGAAGCGGCGCGCCGCTCTGTTTTTTCATCTCCAAAAAGACCGGAACTTCCAGGTCCTCCTCCACCATCACCTTTGCCGGTGATGGCTGTGGATAGCCAAGCGCCTGAAGATAAGCCGCTGCAAGGTCCCGGATGTTCAGGAGTGTCTGCATATTCACGAAGGAACGGACAAAACGGTCATGGACCGGATAGTACTGCGTCGCGATTCTGCGAAGGTCGGACCATGGGGTATGGATATCCTTTGACTCCTTCGAGGCAGCATTCCATCTTTTGATGGATTCCGAAGCATTCTCCCCGAAAACGGTGGAGAAATAATGATTCGTATAATATTCGTTCTGATTGCTGATACCGGTAAGATCCATACTCATTGTTCTGCCCCCGAAAAGACGGTAATCACCCGGATATACGGATTGTCCTGTATCGTCAGCGTGTCCGTGACCCAGTTCGTGAACTCCTCAAAGAGCTCATCGACACCCCGCTCTTTCTCCTCCAGCTTTCTGGCATAGTCAGCCAGCGTGATCTGATAATACTGATGATGCCTCTTCTGCAGGTCCGCCAGCTTATCGAGTTCCTCATTCAGAAGCGGATTCATTTTATCCTGATAATCCTGATATTTTTCCTTCAGATAAGCCTTCGCATGGACCACAACATCCTGCAGCAGCGCTTCAGCGCGCTCCTTGGTCTCAGCCACTTCAAGGTCCGGGTTTGTGAGACTGGGAGCGCGGATCCCGGTTCTCGAAAGGACCTCATCCATATCCATGATCTTCAGGAATCCTCCGTGCTCGTACATAATTCCAAACCACTCATCAACAAGCGGAGTCGACTTCCGGTTCGGAATGCTGCCGGAGATTACATAAATCAGCTCGTCTTTCGCCAGTTTTCCAGGCAATGCAACCAGTGGCGCCTGTCCGCGGCCAAATAAAAGTCCGGACTTGTCATTAATCCATGAGAAGAGCGGATGGAGCGGCCACAGATACTGTGTCTTCGGCCATGCGGTATTTGCCATATCATTCTGCATGCTGCGCTTCATTTCCTCCATGCAGAAGGACTTGTCATCCGACAGGCGCAGGGTCTCGCCTTCCGGAAGCGCTTCCTCCGGTACCAGCGCCCGGAGCCTTCGCTTCATCTCTTCCGTCAGTTTCACATCAAGTCCGGATACGGTCTGAAGTTCCTCCACCGGGTGACTGACAGACTGATTCAGGAAAGATAATGCCTGGGACATATAATCCTTATCAGAAAACAGAGTCATATCATCTACTGTAGTGGATGTCTGATCCGCAGCCTGCTCCTCTTCGTCCGCACTTTCCATGAATGCCTTGAAAGGATCAAAATCTTCTTCCTTCTCATCGAGTTCTTTGGAGAACTTTTCATCGGATCCATTTTCAATAGCACTCGCAACAACCAGTTCTTCGTCCTCTATGGTAAACTTCCCCATCAGAAGCGACGGATCACCGATGTTCTTCAGTGCCTGTTCTTCCTTCTGGACAAGAATTTCAAGAATCCGGACATCTCCTTTGATCCGCTTGTTATTGCTCTCGATCACCATGTAACGAATATCCGGTTTCTTTTTCTGCCCGTAGCGGTCGATACGGCCGTTCCTCTGCTGGAAAACCATCAGGGACCATGGAATATCAAAATGAATCAGCCGATGGCTCAGATAATGCAGGTTCAGTCCTTCTGATGCGACATCTGAGGCAACCAGGATACGAATTGGAGATTCTGTTCGCCCAAAGTCCTCAACGATTTTCTGCTGCTGTTCGTCGCTCATTCCGCCTGAGATTTCCTGGACAGCATCCTCTTTCATTCCAAGATCTTCCCGAAGATGCTGCGCAAGGTACTTCATGGTCTCAATGCGTTCTGTGAATATGACCAGACGGTCATCCGTCGCATGTCTGTCCCAGGCGTATTCCGGACTGTTTAGGAGTTTCAGAAGTTCCTGATACCGTGAAAAATCTTTTGGTTGAATTCTTCCAAGAGCGTCCCGCAAAGATTCAAGTACACCGATGTCCTTGATATCACCAAATCCATACTTCTTATTCAGCTTTTTCAGCCGCACATCGATGCTCTTGATGCATGCAGCCGGGCTGGAGAAAAGAGCTTTCTCCAGGCTTGTCTTGAACAAATGGCCGTTGCCGCGCTCCCTTCCAACATCCATCTGAAGCTGCATATCCGAGAAAATTTCAAAGGCATATTCTTCTCTTGCAGATGCACGGCAATGTTCCAGATTGACAGTTCGTTCCAGAAAAGCGCCTTCACTCTGATCCTGAATATCCTTCTTGAATCGCCGGATAAATAGTCCCTTGACATCCTCCGGCCGATAATCGTCAGGATCCGCGATTGCAGTCGGATCCAGCATGTTCATCAGGGACGCAAAACTTCTGGCTTTCCCGTCATGGGGAGTTGCAGACAGCATAATCATCGTATCGGAACGACCAGCAAGCAGCTTCGCAAGTCTTGCTCTCAAAGCCTGATGATCCCCGCGATCCGCGACATTTTGCGCTTCATCGATGACGATAATGTCCCAGTAAGCATGTTCCAGATGGGTACGATACTCCACATCCCGCTTCAGAGTATCAATGGAAACAATCGTTTTATCGTAGTAAAAGAATGGGTTGTAATTTGAGGGAAGGTTTGCCCTGATCTTCTGTATTCTTGCGGAATCCAGACGGACCAGCGGAATCGTAAAGCGATTCCACATCTCTTTCTGAAACTGGGTCATCATGCTCTTTACCGTGACGACCAGGATCCTTCTTCCCTTCCCTCTGGCAATCAGCTCTGACATCAATATGCCGGCTTCAAGTGTTTTTCCAAGACCGACTGTATCTGCAATCAGGATTCTCTGTCTGGTCTTCTGAAGCGCCATCTTCGCAGGATCCAGCTGGTAGGGCATCGGATCCATGGCAGCTTTCCATCCGACATGAATATTCGTATCAGTCGGTATCTTCTGACGCCACTGGCTTTCAAGATAAAGAAGTGAACGCTTGTAATGGGAAGAATGATCTGTGACCAGTTTTACATCTGCGGGATCCACTACCTTGATCTCTTCCAGGTCTGTGAGAAAGATCGACTCACGGTCTTTTACCAGAGGGGAGATTCCTACACAGTACAGGGTTTTGTTCCCCAGAGTGTTGGTTTCGACCTTTCTGATCATCCATTCTTCATCACGAATGATTGTTCGCATTCCCGGAGCATATTCAGTCATAGTCATTCTCCACAAAAATTTTGAAGTTGTTTGTTCAAGTATTGTAGCTATGATACCACAAATCAACAATCGTATGCAGATATGAATGCGCCATCGTTTGCAATGTTACATACCCTCATCTCCTTTTCCTGTTGCAAACACCGAAATCACTGGCATGATAATAGTCTTACTCGTCACTATCTGAATCGCTGTCAAAATCTGAATCTTCGTCACTGTTTTCATCGTCAT
Source organism: Porcincola sp. LCP21S3_C12 (assembly GCF_052118625.1). NCBI lineage: Bacteria > Bacillati > Bacillota > Clostridia > Lachnospirales > Lachnospiraceae > Porcincola > Porcincola sp. LCP21S3_C12. The sequence continues at coordinate 5,481 of NZ_JBQKGW010000002.1, forward strand.
CATTATTGAAAAAACAGTCTGAGAGAAAAGCCATCTCTGCACCTTTCTCCAGCAGATTCAGTTCCCCATCATGATCAAGATCAAACATCTCATCAAACGACTTCATTCTTCAGATCTCCCTTCTTTATTTTGCAAAGCACTCCCTGCTCCATCACATACAGGACTTTTCCTTCCGCCTTATTTCCGATCTTGTCATAGAGTCGGCCGGCGCTCATACTGTCGCCTATTACAGTATGTGTACTATTGGCTACATGACCGATGTCCCCAAGGCCTTTCAGACGGACAACGATTGCTTCCTTATCGTATTTGTTGTCCGGCTCCTTGACGAGCTGTACTGTCATCCCGGGTTTCAGGTATTCTTTTCCGTAGTAGTATCTGGTGCCTGTAATCGTGAAATACATTTTGCTCATGAAGCCACTCCCTTTCCTTTTTCCATCACCTGATACCGTAAGTATCCACGAATGGGTGTCCAGCTGGATGGACAGCAATAGAGAAATTATCCATTGCCGGTATGTTCTTTCACTATATTCCATGCTGCATTCAATTCGGTCGCCCCAGAAGCGACTTCTTCAGATAAAAATAGATCCGCATCACGATGATTGCGGACCTATCGATCGGTATTTCTTTCATAACCGAAATATATCATCTAGCTTAGATGGTTCAGTCAGTCTTCATCCATCCAACTACTCCTCCGGAAGCTGCCGCTCCTACGACCAATAGCACACCTATCCAGCTATATATATCCGCTATTTCATATAGGTTCTGCCACACGCCGCCTGCGAGCGGAATCGCCATAACGATTCCTGAGAATGCGTAGATCAGACTTGCCAATATCCTGAAGAACAGATTGTAGTCTCCTCCATCGAAATCCCAGTTCTGGATGTTCAGGCATAGAATTACTGCAGCACCTACAAGATAGACGATCGTCAGGAAGACGCAAAGCCCAACGGACTTTGTATGAACCTGGTACAGGAACAGGAGTCCGATACAGCAGATGAAGAATGATGTCAGAAGAACGTTCATGGGCATACTGATCTGTGGGATGCGCATCAGTAACACGATGATCGTTTCCACGATCAGCAGAACCACCAGGTAGTTCAGGAAACTGTGTCCTGGAACTATATGCTTGGCTCCGGGCACTACCTCGCAGATCATGACGCTGAATAGTGCTCCTCCAGAGAATGGTGCGACGAAAGATGCCACTCCGATGATGCTGAGGAACAGAATACCCATCAATGCGATTCCAAGAACGAATGCTCCAACGATAGCCGCTGCCATACCCGATCTCTCCCTTCCATGTAATCAACATCCTTGCGCAGAGGATGGAATTGGCTTTTGTATATTATTAGTATCTCTCTGACATCATCATAGACCCGACAGGGGGATACTGTAAATATACATTTTCAAATTTCAGGGATTATAATAATAGCTGGTAGGAGAAAACGAAAGCGGAAGGAGATCAGAAAGATGCCACACAGCAATGATGGAAGAGTCTCTGAAGGCCTTAAGGATACCAACAGCATTAATGATGATCTGGCCAAGCGTTCCAGAGCCATACGGGCTCAATTAGGCTTGTCTCAGACTGATGTAGCCAGAGCTTTGCATGTCACCCGAGGCTTTATCAGCAACGTAGAGAACGGCCGCGTGAACATGTCTATGAGGCTGATGATCTACTACGCACGGCTGATGAACGTCTCTCTGGATGAGATCGCAGGATTGACTGACAAGGAATATCTGAGCACTTCTCTGGACCATGCAATCATGGAAGAAGTATCCAAACTGTCCCTGCAGCAAAAACAGAATCTTCTCGACTCGCTCAGGGGTCCTCAGGAGGCCACATAATAATACAATTCAGAGATATAATCGGAAGTACTTAACTGGTACTATTCTATCATTTTTCGTGTAAATTTCATCTGAATTGGCTCATGGATTTACCGATTTTATCTTTCGAATTTGGCAGAAATGATAGGATTGTACCGGTTTTTGCCTGTCTGAATTTTCAGACACTATTTTTTGTTAGACAAATGTTAGACAAAACGCCATTTTGGGCCGTTTTACGAAATTTTCCGTGAAATAAAAAAAGGCCAGAAACCTTGATTTTACAAGGTTTCCGGCACATGGAGCATATGAGATTCGAACTCACGACCTCTACAATGCGAATGTAGCGCGCTCCCAACTGCGCTAATGCCCCATATAGGAAGCCCGGAAAACCGAGCTCCCCTTGCGATTACTCGCACATATTCCAGTATAACATGCCCCACAGATTATGCAACTCTTTTCTGAAGAATTACATTCCAGGGACTTCCATCTTTGTAATCTCAGAAATTACTCCACGATGGAAACAACACGTCCGGATCCAACAGTGCGGCCACCTTCACGGATAGCGAAAGTATCACCCTGCTCCATAGCGATGGTGTGAATGAGCTCGATGCTCATCTCGACGTTATCGCCCGGCATGCACATCTCAGTTCCCTCCGGAAGGGAGATGACACCCGTGACGTCGGTTGTTCTGAAATAGAACTGCGGACGATAGTTGTTGAAGAACGGTGTATGACGGCCGCCCTCATCCTTGGTCAGAACGTAGACCTGAGCGGTGAACTTCTTGTGGGTGTGAACAGAACCCGGCTTGCAGATAACCTGTCCTCTCTCGATTGCAGTTCTGTCGATACCACGAAGCAGGATACCAACATTATCACCAGCCTCTGCAAAGTCAAGAGTCTTGTGGAACATCTCAAGGCCAGTAACGACGGACTTTTCAGGTTCGTCCTTAATACCGACAATCTCAACCGGATCATTCAGTCTGATCTCACCACGCTCGACACGGCCAGTAGCGACTGTACCACGTCCGGAAATGGTGAAGACATCCTCAACCGGCATCAGGAACGGCTTGTCGTTGTCACGGGTAGGAGTCGGGATATAATCATCAACCGTATTCATCAGATCCATGATGCAGTCGCCCCAGGTCTTGTCCGGGTTGTCAGAATCAAGCGGATCTCCGTTTGCAAGAACTGCCTTTGCATCCTGATCCTGAAGAGCCTGGAATGCAGAACCCTTAACGATCGGGCAATCCTCGAAGCCTTCCTTCTCAAGCTCCTCGGTAACTTCCATCTCGACCAGCTCAAGCAGCTCCGGGTCATCAATCATATCGCACTTGTTCAGGAAGACAATGATCTTCGGAACACCAACCTGGCGGGCAAGAAGGATATGCTCCTTCGTCTGAGCCATGACACCATCTGTTGCAGCAACAACAAGGATTGCGCCATCCATCTGAGCTGCACCCGTGATCATGTTCTTGACATAGTCAGCATGGCCTGGGCAGTCAACATGAGCATAATGTCTCTTCTCAGTCTGATACTCGACATGAGCGGTAGAGATCGTGATACCACGCTCTCTTTCCTCCGGAGCCTTATCGATCTGATCGAATGCTTCGAATGCGTTACCCGGAACCCTCTTTGCAAGGACAGCTGTGATTGCTGCGGTCAGGGTTGTTTTACCATGGTCGACATGTCCGATGGTACCAATGTTTACATGCGGCTTGCTTCTGTCAAACTTCTGCTTTGCCATCTCTAAATCCTCCTTAAACTGTGCCGATATCCGGCTCGACTGTGCCGAAGATCGGCATCGTCTTATAAACACAAGTCTGGAATTAATTATATTTCAGACTTGTGCTTTTTGCAAGTACTTTGTAGGTTCAGGCGATGATCACTTTCCCTGATCCTTAAGAACCTTCTCCTGAATGTTCTTCGGGACCGGATCATAGTGATCGAAGAACATGGAATAGTTTCCACGTCCCTGGGTCTTCGAACGAAGATCGGTTGCATATCCAAACATCTCTGCCAGCGGAACATATCCGCGGACCATCTTTCCGCCGCCGATATCATCCATGCCTTCGATTCTTCCACGTCTGGAGTTGATGTCGCCGATGACATCTCCCATATATTCCTCCGGAGTGGAAACCTCGACCTTCATGATCGGTTCGAGGAGCACCTCGCCCTTCTGCTCGGCCTGCTTGAATGCCATCGATCCTGCAATGTGGAATGCCATCTCAGAGGAGTCAACCTCATGATAGGATCCGTCATAAACCTCTGCCTGAACACCGATCACCGGATATCCGCCAAGCGCACCAGCCTTCATCGCATCCTGAATACCTTCATCGACAGACGGGATATATTCCTTCGGGATCGAACCACCGACGGTGCTGTTGATGAACTTGTAGGTTTCCTCTCCGTTCGGATCCATCGGCTTGAAGCGGACCTTCGCATGTCCATACTGTCCTTTACCACCGGACTGACGGACATACTTGCTGTCAATGTCGCATTCCTTTGTAATGGTTTCCTTATAGGCAACCATCGGGGCACCGACATTCGCCTCAACGTTGTACTCGCGAAGCAGTCTGTCGACGATGATGTTCAGATGGAGCTCACCCATGCCGGCGATGATGGTCTGCCCCGTCTGCTCATCTGTATGCTGACGGAACGTCGGATCCTCCTCCGCAAGCTTTTCAAGCGCTTCTCCAAGCTTGGTCTGTCCGGCTTTTGTCTTCGGCTCGATTGCAAGCTCGATAACCGGTTCCGGGAACACCATCGACTCAAGGATGATCGGATGCTGGTCATCACAGATGGTATCACCAGTGGATGAGAACTTGAATCCGATTGCAGCCGCGATATCACCGGAGTACACCTTCGTCAGCTCATGGCGCTTGTTCGCATGCATCTGAAGAATACGTCCGACACGCTCCTTCTTATCTTTCGTTGCATTCAGAACATAAGAACCGGCATTGCATGTACCAGAATACACGCGGAAATATGCAAGCCGTCCGACAAACGGGTCAGAAACGATCTTGAAGACCAGCGCTGCAAACGGTGCGTCATCGGAGGACGGTCTTGTCTCCGGGTTGCCGTCAAGATCCGTACCTGTCACATCCGGGACATCTGTCGGTGCCGGCATGTAGTCGATCACTGCGTCCAGCAGCTTCTGGATTCCCTTGTTCTGATGGGCAGAACCGCAGAGAACCGGAACCGCCTTGTTCTCGATCGTCGCCTTGCGGAGTGCTTTCTTCAAATCGTCGATGGACGGTTCCTCGCCATCGAGATACTGCATCATCAGCTCTTCATCAAAGTCGCAGATCTTTTCAACAAGCTCTGTATGAGCAGCTTCAGCCTCATCCTTCATGTCGTCCGGGATATCGACAACTGAAATGTCCTCACCCTTCGTGTCATTATAGATATAAGCCTTCATCTCAAACAGATCGATAATGCCCTTGAAGTAATCCTCCTTGCCGATCGGGAGCTCGACGACAACCGGGTTCTTGCCCAGCTTTGTCACGATCTCGTGAACGGTATTCGGGAAGTTTGCTCCCAGGATATCCATCTTGTTGACAAATGCAATACGCGGAACACTGTATTTGTCGGCCTGGCGCCAGACATTCTCTGACTGTGGCTCCACGCCGCCCTTTGCATCAAACACACCTACGGCGCCATCAAGGACGCGCAGGGAACGCTCTACCTCAACAGTGAAGTCGACGTGGCCTGGGGTATCGATGATATTAATACGGTACTCCGGAGCGCCTTCGATCTTCTTTGTCTGGAACTGCGGCGTCCAGTGGCAGGTTGTTGCCGCGGACGTAATCGTAATACCGCGCTCCTGCTCCTGTGGCATCCAGTCCATGGTCGCCGTTCCTTCATATGTCTCACCGATCTTGTAATTTACTCCGGTGTAATAAAGGATACGCTCGGTCAAAGTAGTCTTGCCCGCATCGATGTGAGCCATAATACCGATATTTCTGGTTCGCTCAAGCGGATACTCTCTTCCAGCCATTCATTTCCTCCTAAAGGTGCGCGATCAGAAACGATAATGTGCAAATGCCTTGTTGGCCTCTGCCATCTTGTGCACTTCTTCCTTCTTCTTTACGGACGAGCCGGTATTGTTCGCTGCATCCATAAGCTCGTTCGCAAGGCGATCCTGCATGGTCTTCTCCGCTCTGTTTCTTGAATAAGCAGTAATCCAGCGAAGCGCAAGAGCCTGTCTTCTGTCCGGCTTGACCTCGATCGGTACCTGATAGGTCGCACCGCCGATTCTTCTTGCCTTGACCTCGAGCACCGGCATAACGTTGTTCATGGCTTCCTCGAATACCTCGATCGCCGGCTTGCCGGTCTTCTGTTCCATCTTGTCAAAAGCGCCGTATACGATCTTCTGAGCGACGCCCTTCTTGCCATCGAGCATGATGCTGTTGACCAGCTTTGTCACAACCTTATCGTTGTACTTCGGGTCAGCCAGCACATCTCTCTTCTGAACATGTCCTTTACGTGCCACGTTCCTTCCCTCCTTAATTATCGGGACCCCTCCTCGGGGCTTCAATTAGATCACAGGTACTCACGTTCTTACGTGTTTCGCGTCAGATTGGGCATCTTCCTCACAGCAGCCACACTGGTGATTCGGATGATCCTACTGAGAAAAACGTTCTTCATGTGAAACCGGATGATTGTCAACTTGTTCTCGCCTGAATTACTTTGCAGAAGCCTTCGGCCTCTTTGCGCCGTACTTGGAACGAGCCTGGCGTCTGTTTGCAACACCTGCCGTATCCAGCGTTCCTCTGATGATATGATACCTGGTACCCGGAAGGTCCTTGACACGTCCGCCGCGGATCATGACAACGCTATGCTCCTGAAGATTATGACCCTCACCCGGGATATAGGTTGTAACTTCAAGTCCGTTGGAAAGACGTACACGGGCAATCTTACGAAGAGCAGAGTTCGGCTTCTTCGGGGTTGCAGTCTTGACTGCTGTGCAGACGCCGCGCTTCTGCGGAGAATTATCGTCGATCGGTCTCTTCTTCAGAGAGTTAAAGCCCTTCTGAAGTGCCGGTGCAGTCGACTTCTTCGCAGCGGTCTGTCTGCCTTTTCTGACTAACTGGTTGAATGTAGGCATTCCTCTTTCACCTCCTGATTTTTTGCGGCAGCGAATCTGATATCAGAATTGCCGCTGTGGCTGCTATCCATCAAAAATAGAGCGTGCAAAGCACACGCCCCATTATTATAGAAATCGCACCCATATCTGTCAAGAAGTCCTTGTTGCTTTTTATCTCTTTTTCCGATGAAACAGCGGAATATCATCAGACAGCTCATCCGATGCATCGTAATCATCCCCCGGACGCTCATTCTCCAGGCCCTCATCCCCTGCACGCTCATCATCATCGTGCGGCCAGACGCGTCCATCCCAATTGTCCCGGTTGTTTCTGTCTTCCATGTACGAATCAGGCACAAAGTCGTCTCTGCGGTTCGTTTTGTCCGGACGATACGCGCTTGTCTGCCTTCCTGATCTGTCTCTTTCAAATGGCTGGTATGATGTCTGTCTTACATCGTCCTTCCGCTCGCGCCTTCTCAACATTTCCTCCCGGTAGGCAAGCTCCTCCTCCCGTCTGTCCAGCTCCTGCTGCATCTTCCGCTGCTGTCGTTCCATTCTCGGTCCCGTAACTGAAACACGCGCTGACCAGCCCAGGATTCTTACAAGAATGATTCCAATGAATATGCCAATCGAATCGATTCCCACGTCGCGCGGCGTTGAAACTCTTCCTGCAACCATCGCCTGATGCTTCTCATCTCCGAACGCATATCCCACACAGATCACACCCGCAAGAAGCATCAGAAGAATCCCCCTGACGCCATACACATACAGTGGAAACGAAACGGACACAGCAAGCAGAAAATATTCTGTCACATGTGCACCCTTCCTCACGTACTTGTTGATCTGATCCGCTTTCTCCTCAATCTGCCAGCTTTCCCAGTTCTGCTGCGTAACCTTATTATATGTAGAAACGATGGACTCGCTGACTTTGTAGCTTGCAGAAGACGAGACTTCTCCGGGCTGAGCCGAGAATGAGTAGATCATATACATGATGAGAAGAGCCGGGATAAAGGACAGCGGCTTGAAAAATGTACTGATTTTCATGAAGATGCTCCTCCGATTGCGCTATCTTATCACCAGTTCTCGGAAGCGTCCACTTTCCCCCGGGAAAATTAAGAAAAAAAGAGCTGCTGCATCATAAAAAATGCAGCAGCCAGCTTTTGTCTCATGTTCTGTTGTCTGTCACCAGGAACTGCTGTCACAGCGCCGCATCTTCCGGGTGGCTCCAGTCGACGGGTCAGCTCTCCGGTGTCTCAGACGGTACATTCTCCTGCGCTTCATCCAGCGAAATAACGTCATCGCTGCGGCCATCATCGCCGGATTCCATCAGATCATCTTCATCCTTCAGAAGTTCTCCTTCCGGAATATCGACTGCACTTGTGTCCAGCTTGACGCTTCGATAGCGCTTCATACCAGTTCCGGCAGGAATCAGTTTTCCGATGATGACATTCTCCATCGGGCCGACAAGATGGTCAACCTTGCCCTTGATCGCAGCATCTGTCAGCACCTTCGTGGTTTCCTGGAAGGATGCTGCCGACAGGAAGGACTCCGTCGCTAAAGAAGCTTTTGTGATACCAAGAAGCACCTGTGTTGAGGTAGCCTCCTTGAGGCCTCTCTCCCGAAGTTTTTCGTTTACAGCATCCAGCTCAAGACCATCAATCAGTGTCCCCGGCAGCATCTGGGAATCACCCGGATCCGCCACACGGACCTTCTTCATCATCTGACGGACGAGGACCTCAATGTGTTTATCTGAAATCTCAACACCCTGAAGTCTGTACACTCTCTGAACCTCGCGGAGCAGATAGTCCTGAACGGCATTGACTCCCTTGATCTTCATCAGATCATGCGGATTCACCGAACCTTCAATCAGCTGATCGCCGGCCTCGACATGATCTCCTTCCTGCAGATACGTCCCATCATCCTTATGCTTGGTCTCCGTCCCAAACGGTTTCAGATACGTTTTTGAATCCCCAGTCTCCTCGTTTGTGACGGTAATCTCCACCTTATTCTTCGTCTCGGTGAAATGGATGGTTCCCGAGATATCCGAGATGATTGCCATACCCTTCGGCCTGCGTGCCTCAAACAGCTCCTCGACACGGGGAAGACCCTGTGTAATATCGCCGCCCGCGACACCGCCGGTGTGGAATGTTCTCATCGTCAGCTGCGTACCCGGCTCACCAATGGACTGTGCCGCGATGATACCGACCGGCTCTCCAACCTGTACAGCCTCGCCTGTCGCCATATTGGAACCATAGCACTTCGCGCAGATTCCGATCCGGCTGCGACACGTCAGAATCGAACGGATCTTAACCCGCGTGATGGCATGACCGTCCGCATCGACGCCTACGCTCATAATCTTCTCTGCTCTGGCCGGTGTAATCATATGGTTGGCCTTGACCAGAACATTGCCATCCTTGTCGCAGATCGTCTCAGCTGCATAGCGTCCGGTGATCCGTTCCTGAAGGCTTTCGATCATTTCCTTCCCGTATGCGAACTTTGAGATGTATCGGCCCGGAATCTCTCCCTTGCCCTCGCAGCAGTCCACCTCACGGATGACCAGATCCTGTGAAACGACAACCATTCGTCTTGTCAGGTATCCGGAGTCTGCCGTACGCAGTGCAGTGTCAGACAGTCCTTTCCGGGCACCATGTGCCGACATGAAATACTCCAGGACATCCAGTCCTTCACGGAAGTTGGACTTGATCGGCAGCTCGATTGTATGACCGGTCGTATCTGCCATCAGTCCGCGCATGCCGGCCAGCTGCTTGATCTGCTTATCAGAACCACGTGCTCCGGAGTCAGCCATCATGAAGATGTTATTGTACTTGTCCAGACCGGAAAGCAGATCCTTCGTCAGCTCATCATCCGTCTTCTTCCATGTATCCACAACTGCACGATACCGCTCCGTCTCCGTTGAAAGACCTCTGCGATACTTCATATTGATTTTATCGACAGCTGTCTGAGCCTTTGCCAGCAGATCCGGTTTTTCCTTCGGCACCGTCATATCAGAAATGGAAACGGTCATGCCGGCTCTTGTCGAATAACCGTATCCCATGGCCTTGACATTATCCAGCACCTCAGCTGTCCGCGTCGCGCCATGGACATTGATGACGCGCTCCAGGATCTTTTTCTGATCCTTCTTCTTAACCAGCTGATCGACTTCAAGCTTCAGTTCGTTCCCCGGAATCGTTCTGTCAACAAATCCAAGATCCTGAGGGATCACCTCATTGAACAGGAACCGGCCAAGGGTCGATTCTACAAGTCCGCTGAGTTCCGTTCCATCCGGCATCTTCTTCGTGACACGAATGCTGATCCGGCTCTGAAGGGAAACATACTTGTTCTCATAAGCCAGAATGGCTTCGTTCAGGTTTTTAAAGACCATCCCCTCACCGATCGATCCCGGACGCTCCTGCGTCAGATAGTAAATACCCAGTACCATATCCTGAGAAGGAACCGGAACCATTCCGCCATCTGAAGGCTTCAGGAAATTGTTCGGCGACAGCATCAGGAAACGGCACTCCGCCTGAGCCTCGACAGTCAGCGGAATATGGATTGCCATCTGGTCACCATCAAAGTCAGCGTTGAAGCCTGCGCAGACGAGCGGATGAAGCTTGATGGCCTTTCCTTCCACAAGTGTCGGCTCGAATGCCTGGATTCCCAGTCTGTGAAGCGTGGGGGCACGGTTCAGCATAACCGGATGATCTTTAATCACATCCTCCAGGACATCCCAGACGCCAGGTTCCAGCCGTTCCACCATCTTCTTGGCGTTCTTGATATTATGGCTGATATTCCTGGCCACAAGTTCCTTCATGACAAACGGCTTGAACAGCTCGATTGCCATCTCCTTCGGAACGCCGCACTGATAGATCTTCATCTCCGGGCCGACAACAATAACCGAACGGCCGGAATAGTCGACACGCTTTCCGAGAAGATTCTGACGGAAGCGTCCGCTCTTTCCTTTCAGCATATCCGAAAGAGACTTCAGCGCACGGTTGCCCGGACCAGTCACCGGACGCCCTCTTCTTCCGTTGTCAATCAGGGCGTCAACAGCCTCCTGGAGCATTCTCTTCTCATTTCGCACAATGATATCCGGGGCTCCGAGCTCAAGCAGCCTCTTGAGACGGTTGTTTCTGTTGATGATTCTGCGGTACAGATCATTCAGATCGGATGTTGCGAAACGGCCGCCGTCCAGCTGCACCATCGGGCGCAGATCCGGCGGAATCACAGGGATCACAGTCAGAATCATCCATTCCGGCTTGTTGCCGGACTCACGGAATGCTTCCGCCACTTCCAGCCGCTTGACAATCTTGACCTTCTGCTGGGCAGTCGCATTCTCCATCTTTTTCTTCAGCCGTTCGCACAGATCCTCAAGGTCAATGTCCTGCAGAAGCTGCATGACAGCTTCCGCTCCCATCTGTGCCTTGAACATATGCCTGCCCATATCATGCGCGCGGAACCGGCGCTCTGACTCTGACAGGTTGTCGTATGCTTCCTGGCCGATCTGGTTTTTCAGTGCTACATCCCCGAGTTCCTGAACCTTCTTCTCGTATGCGTTTTCTGTCAGTGTCTCCTTGTAGGCCAGTCCCGTCACCGGATCTGACTTGATATCAACCTGGTTGAACTTTTCCGGATTCGGATCGTTTACATTCGGGTCAAGGACAACATAGTTTGCAAAATAGAGAACTTTCTCAAGTTCTTTCGGCGACATATCCAGGATCAGGCCCATCCTTGACGGGATCCCCTTGAAATACCAGATATGGGACACCGGGGCAGCCAGGCAGATGCAGCCCATGCGCTCACGCCTGACGCTCGACTTTGTGACCTCGACACCGCAGCGGTCACAGATCATGTTCTTATAGCGGATTTTCTTATACTTCCCGCAGTGGCACTCCCAGTCCTTCACCGGCCCGAAGATCCGCTCACAGAACAGTCCATCCGTCTCAGGCTTGAGCGTTCTGTAGTTGATCGTCTCAGGCTTCTTGACCTCGCCAAGCATTCCGTGCCTCGTCGCCCATTCCTTGATTCTCTCAGGGGAAGCCAGGCTGATCTTGATGGCGTCAAATGTCATGGACTGATACACTTCATTCGAAGTATTTTCCGGCATGAAAGCACTCCTTTCACTCATTGTCGTCGGTCAGTTCGAAATCCGGACTGTCGGAACTATCATAACCGTCTTCCTGGAGATCCAGAGAATCATCCGAATCAGAGGAAGCGTTCTCATCAATTGCCTCACCGTTCTCGTCCTGGACCTGCATTCCGTGGGAAGCAAAGGACTCCTTGTTGTGATCGTACTTGCGGTCATTGTAATCATCAAAGATATGTCTCATATCGGTATCCCCGTAATCGACATTCTCAATGATCTTCACCTCTGTTCCATCGTCCTTGAGCACACGTACATCCAGTGCCAGGGACTGCAGCTCCTTCAGAAGGACCTTGAAGGATTCCGGAATGCCAGGTTCCGGAATATTCTCGCCCTTGATGATTGCCTCGTACGTCTTGACACGTCCGATGACGTCATCGGACTTGACCGTCAGGATTTCCTGAAGCGTATAGGAAGCGCCATATGCCTCGAGTGCCCAGACCTCCATCTCTCCGAAACGCTGGCCTCCAAACTGAGCTTTTCCGCCGAGCGGCTGCTGCGTAACCAGAGAGTAAGGACCTGTTGAACGTGCGTGAATCTTATCGTCAACCAGGTGGTGCAGCTTCAGGTAATTCATGTGCCCGATTGTAGTCGGTCCGTCAAACGGCTCTCCAGTCCGTCCGTCTCTCAGCTGGACCTTGCCGTCCCTTGTAATCGGCACGCCCTTCCACAGCTTCCTGTGATCAAGATGGTCATGGAGATACTCATAGACATCCTCCATGAGTTCTCCCTTGTGTTTCCTGCTGAAATCTTCCCAGCTCAGATTGACGTAGTCATTTGCCAGCTCCAGCGTATCCTGAATCTCAGACTCAGACGCGCCGTCAAAGACCGGAGTCGAGACATTAAAGCCAAGTGCCATCGCCGCAAGAGACAGGTGAATCTCCAGAACCTGTCCGATATTCATACGGGACGGGACACCCAGCGGGTTCAGAACGATATCAAGCGGACGGCCGTTCGGCAGGAACGGCATGTCCTCCACCGGGAGAATCCGGGAGACGACACCCTTGTTTCCATGACGGCCAGCCATCTTGTCGCCGACTGAAATCTTTCTCTTCTGCGCAATATAGATACGAACCGACTGGTTGACCCCCGGTGCCAGCTCATCGCCGTTCTCCTTCGTGAACACCTTCGCGGCCACAACGATTCCATACTCACCGTGCGGAACCTTCAGAGATGTGTCTCGCACCTCTCTGGCCTTCTCGCCGAAGATTGCGCGCAGAAGACGTTCTTCTGCTGTCAGCTCTGTTTCGCCCTTCGGCGTCACCTTGCCGACCAGGATATCGCCGGCTCTCACTTCAGCGCCAATACGGATGATTCCGCGATCGTCGAGATCTTTCAGGGCTTCATCACCCACACCCGGTACGTCGCGGGTAATTTCCTCAGGCCCAAGCTTGGTGTCTCTCGCCTCCGCCTCATATTCCTCAATATGGATCGAGGTATAGGTGTCGTACTTGACCAGATTCTCACTCAGAAGGACGGCATCCTCGTAGTTGTAGCCTTCCCATGTCATGAAGCCGATCAGCGGATTTTTGCCAAGTGCAAGTTCACCATTGCATGTGGATGCTCCATCCGCAATGACATCCCCCTTCTTCACAACATCGTTCTTGAAGACAATCGGTCTCTGATTGTAGCAGTTGCTCTGGTTTGAACGAACAAACTTTCTCAGATGATATTCATCTGTCTGCCCGTCCGCTCTTCGGATGATAATCCGGTTTGCCTCAGAGCGTTCCACCACGCCATCATGCCTGGCGACAATGCAGACACCCGAGTCCACCGCTGCTTTGACTTCCATACCCGTCCCGACAGCCGGAGCCATCGTCGTCAGAAGCGGAACCGCCTGACGCTGCATGTTCGATCCCATCAGTGCACGGTTTGCATCATCATTCTGCAGGAAAGGAATCAGCGCCGTTGCAACTGAAAAGACCATCTTCGGGGAGACGTCCATATAGTCAAACATATTGCGGTCATACGCCTGCGTCTCCTCGCGGAAGCGGCCGGATACGTTCTTGTTGATGAAATATCCATCCGCATCGAGCGGTGTATTTGCCTGCGCAATATGGTATCTGTCTTCCTCGTCAGCTGTCATATAGACAACTTCATCTGTAACCCTCGGGTGTCCCGGCTCGGAATGGTCGACCTTCCTGTACGGTGCCTCGACAAATCCATACTTGTTAATTCGTGCATAGCAGGCCAGGGAGTTGATCAGGCCAATGTTCGGTCCTTCAGGTGTCTCAATCGGGCACATCCGTCCATAGTGAGAATAATGGACATCGCGGACTTCGAACCCGGCGCGATCCCTTGAAAGTCCTCCGGGTCCCAGTGCAGAGAGACGCCTCTTGTGTGTCAGCTCTGACAGAGGGTTGTTCTGATCCATGAACTGCGACAGCTGAGAGGAGCCGAAAAACTCCTTGATTGCGGCCGTCACCGGTTTGATATTGATCAGGGACTGAGGTGTAATGCCCTCAATTTCCTGAGTGGTCATTCTCTCGCGCACCACCCGCTCGAGTCTGGAAAGCCCGATGCGGAACTGGTTCTGAAGCAGTTCGCCAACCGCGCGGATCCGGCGGTTCCCAAGGTGGTCAATATCGTCATCGCAGCCGATCCCGTACTCAAGATGCATATTATAGTTGATGGAGGCAAAGATATCCTCCTTTGTAATATGCTTCGGAATCAAATCGGTCACATGGTGACGAATCTGATTTTTGATCTCCTCCGGATCGGTGTACTCATCCAGGATCTTTCTCAGATACGGATAGTAGACAAGCTCCGTGATTCCAAGCTCCTCCGGTTTGCAGTCCACCCACGCCCTAAGGTCGACCATCATAGAGGAAAGGACCTTGACATTCCGCTCCTGGGTCTCAATCATGACACTCGGGATTGCAGCATTCTGTATCTGATCCGCCAGCTCTTCTGTCACCTTTGTGCCGGCTTCAGCAAGGACCTCGCCCGTTGTCTCATCCACCACATCCTCCGCGAGGACATGGCCGGCAATCCGGTTGCGGAGCAGAAGCTTCTTATTGTACTTGTAGCGTCCGACTTTGGCAATATCATAGCGCTTCGGGTCAAAGAACATCCCGGAAATGAGAGACTCCGCGCTCTCCACCGAGACCGGCTCTCCCGGGCGGATCTTTTCATACAGTTTTTTGAGACCTGTCACCGTATCAGTGGACTCGTCCTTTTCAAAGGTACTGATCAGCTTAGGCTCCTCACCAAACAGATCGATGATTTCCGCATTAGTCCCGACACCAAGTGCGCGGATCAGCGTTGTCACCGGTACCTTTCTGGTACGGTCTACACGCACCCAGAAGACGTCGTTGGCATCCGTCTCATACTCCAGCCATGCGCCTCTGTTCGGAATGACCGTGCAGGAAAACAGCTTGGTTCCTGCTTTGTCTCTGGCAATTCCATAGTAGATACCCGGGGAACGGACCAGCTGGCTGACGATAACACGCTCCGCGCCATTGATCACAAAAGTCCCCGTATCTGTCATGATCGGAAGATCGCCCATGAAGATTTCATGCTCGCTGATCTCCTCATTCTCTTTGTTGTGGAGCTTGACCTTGACCTTCAGCGGAGCAGCATACGTGGCATCACGCGCAGCACATTCTTCAATCGAATACTTTACATCGTCCGTGCAGAGTTTAAAGTCTCCGAATTCAAGGCTGAGCTTCCCGCCATAGTCCTCAATAGGAGATATGTCATCAAAAGCCTCCCTGAGACCGTCTGTCAGGAACCACTGGTACGAGTTTTTCTGTACTTCGATCAGATTCGGCATCTGAAGCACTTCTTCATGCCGCTGATAACTCATACGGACACTCTTACCAGTCTTCACCAGGCGAATTCTGTTTTTTTCCATTAACGTTCCACCTCTGTCTTTCTGCGCACACCAAGTCTACTTATGGGCGCACTAAGCCCCAGAACATAATCCCGGACAATAATGCAACCTATATGATACTACGCCCCTGACAAGAATGTCAATTCATTTTTCATAAAGATCGTTTTATGACTGCCATTCCTTTGATCCGTTTGCTGACAGAACAATAAAAAGAACCCGGTCCGTTTCCGGCCGGGTTCTTTCTCGGATCATCTTTATAAGAAGCCTGATTACTTCAGGGTAACCTTTGCGCCCTGCTCCTCGATCTTCTTCTTCATCTCCTCAGCGTCAGCCTTGGAAGCCTGCTCCTTCACAACCTTCGGAGCGCCCTCGACAAGGTCCTTTGCTTCCTTCAGGCCAAGGCCGGTGATCTCACGGATAACCTTGATAACCTTGATCTTGTTCGGTCCGACATCGGTCAGCTCGACATCAAACTCAGTCTTCTCTTCAGCCGGAGCAGCTCCTGCTGCAGGGCCAGCAACAACAACGCCTGCTGCTGCGGATACACCAAACTCCTCCTCGCAAGCCTTTACGAGGTCGTTCAGCTCGGTAACACTCAGTTCCTTGATTGCTTCAATAAACTCGGCAGTCGTAAGTTTTGCCATTTTTTCTTCCTCCTGTAAATAATCGTAACTCTGAATCAGAAAACTGTCTTTCAGGCTTCAGCCGGTGCTGCTTCTGCCGCGCCTTCACCCTCAGGCTGCTTCTCTGCAATCTGCTTGAGGACACGGGCAAAATTCGTGATCGGGGACTGGATGGATCCAAGCAGTCTTCCGAGCAGCTCGTCTCTGGACGGGATGTCAGCAAGTGCCGTTACCCCTGCAGCGTCGTAGTACTTGCCCTCAGCAACAGCCGCAACCATGGAAATGGTCGGATTGTTCTTGAGATGCTTCTTGATGATTCTCGCTGCCGCCACCGGGTCGTCCTTGGACACCGCGATTGCGTTTGCACCAAACAGGTGCTCGCACAGCGGCTCCAGATCAGTTCCCTGGAACGCACGCTTCATGAGGGTGTTCTTGTAAACCTTGTAGACAACACCGCTCTCACGAAGTTCCTTGCGGAGAGATGTATCGCCTGCTACATTGATTCCAAGGTAGTTGACAAGAACAACTGACTGTGCGTCCTTGACATTCGCGGAGATCTCATCGACGATGGGCTGTTTCAATTCCACTTTTGCCATGAACCATTACCTCCTTCTTAATTGGTAATGACCGCTTCAGAATTAAGAAAAGCCTCCCCGCTCGTGCAGGGAGGCTGAAAATTCATACGAATTCACACTTCCTCGGCAGGCGCTGAAAGCATTGTACCCTCTCGGGAACCTGCTGTCTCCGGCAGTCATCTGTTGCATCCTATCACAGGAAACCCTGTCTGTCAACCGCATTCTTTCATATTTCCGATCAGCCGCCGGCCGCCGCCGGAAAGAACGCCCATTTCTCATCATTGCACTTCTGCCCTTCCGTCCCCCCGTTCGGTCATATGGAACGCATAGTATCCGAAGCACGCTTTCTCTCCTGCACTTCACGCATCTTTGCCCGTATCTGCTCCTTGTCACCAATGTCAAGAACAGAATACCCGTGCCTCAAAAGAAGCTCTGCTGTCACGCCGGCACCTGTCTCCAGCCTTCCGGAAAAAGACCCGTCATACCGCTGCTTCACCCCACAGCTTGGACTTCTCGACTGAAGAATGATCAGTTCCGGCTTTTCTCTCTGCGCAATGGCCAGGCATTTCTCTGCTCCCAGGCGGAATGCCGCATCGACATCCTGACCGCCCCGTGAAATCACCCTCCCATCCCGAAGCTCAGACGGCTGCCGAGGCGTTGGAAGCCCTCCAAGCACCTCCGGGCAGACTGCGATCACCTCATACCCGGAAATCAGATTCAAAAGTTCCTCACTCTTGTTATTTTCCCCATTGTACTTGCAGTTTTCTCCAATCAGGCAGGCACTCACCATAATTCTCATAGACAGCCGCTCCCCTGCATTTCTATTTTTAACCTGTAAGATGATCATAAACCGGCTGCACTCTGCAGAACGGCCGCCTTCACAAAGCAAGAGGCCTGCAGCTTCTGCACGCCTCTTATCTCTGTTGCCGTCTCAAAGCCCAGCTGAGAACTGTTTCACTCGGTACCTTTTCCAGTTTCAGTCCGCAGTCACTGTATGTTCTGCTTTTTTCGACGATATTGCTTCGGTGTCAGGCCAGTTGAATCCCGGAAAACCCTTCCGAAATGACTGCTTTCCTTGAAACCGCACTTTGCTGCGATCTGGGCAATGCTGTAGTTTTCCTCTGTCAGCATTCTGCAGGCCTGAACAATCCTGCACTGGTTGATATACGCCCCGGGTGTTGTATGAAGATATTCCCTGAAGGCTCTGAAACACCCTCTCTCGCTTGTAAAACCAGCTTCGGCAATCGTCTCAACGGTCATCTTCTTTCCAAGATTTTCATTGATGAACAGCATCATCAGCTTCAGGTTGCTTTCCATCGATGAGTTCGGTTCCGCGCCTGGCGCTGAAAACACCTTCAACCGGCAAAGATCCAGCCAGATTTCAGAAAGTCTGTTCCGGATCTCCAGTTCGGAATAAGGCTCTGCCAGATCCATCTGAAAGGATTCCCGTATTCTGCCGATCGTCCGGCTCTGAGCACCCCCGTCCGGTATCAGTTTGACAAGCTCGACGCAGGCATTCGATACAACCGGCTCCAGATACAGACTGTATATCCGGCTGCCCGGCTTTCCTCCAATCAAATCCGGCCCGAAAAGATGTACATACTGGATTGTATCATGGCTGCCAGACGCCGAGCGGGTCGAATGCATGATGTTGGAATTCACAAGTCCCGCCGTTCCCTGCTCGAACACAAACGACCCGGATGGAGTATCGCACTCCATCGCTCCAGACTCGATATAAAACATCTCGAGTGCCTTATGCCAGTGCCAGGGCACAAAATCTCCCCCATAGTTCTCAAAGTGCATGCGGGAAGCCCTGTAAGGAAATTCTTCCGTGTAATCCGGTATGATTTCCTCCTTATTACCAATTCGGATCTGATTCGAGTAAACGTCTTTCATCTCTTCTGGCTGTTTCTCCTGTCTTCTTCTTCCCTGACGATACGCTTCATCTCATCCAGATGCTTCTCCATCTCGCTGACAAGCTTGAACTGCGTTCTTGCCCGATCCAGATTCTGTCCCTCCCTTCGGATCGCAAAGTATCGATCCCCGTCCAGATAATCTGTCAGGAAGCGGACCCCGCACTCAAGTGTCATGATGATTGCCCCAAGTGGAAATGTCTCGATCTCTTTTTCCGAGAAATCCGGCCCGTATTCCAGATATCCCCTGGTAAAGATCCGGAAGCGTTCCAGATCAATGGTCATCAGGCTCAGATTTCTTTCATCTTCTGCCGCCGTAGCCGCTCCAAAGCGGATGGCGTCCCCAAAATCGTACGCTGCAAGTCCCGGCATCACCGTATCGAGGTCAATGACGCATCGTGCCTTCCTTGTTTTCTCATCAAGGAGGACATTATTCAGCTTCGTATCATTGTGCGTGACTCTGAGCGGAAGAGTCCCGTTTTCGCGCAGCCGGCAAAGCTCTCCTGCAGCTTTTTCCCTGTCCAGGGCAAAGCGGATCTCATCCGATGCCCCTGCTGCCCGGCCAAGCGGATCCCGGCTGACTGTCTCCCGAAAAATTCTGTACCGGTTTACTGTATTGTGAAAATCCGGAATGGTCTCATGCAGCTCCTCAGCAGGGAAATTCTGCATCAGCTTCTGAAAAGCCCCGAACGCTGCCGCGCTCTGGTAAAAATCATCACGGCTCTCCGGCGCCTGCAGGCAGATCGTTCCTTCGACATAGTCATAGACTCTGTAGTACCCTGTCTCATCCCGGTAGTATGAATGGCCATCCAGGTCATCGATCAGATTCAGGCTCCCGATCTGCATCTTTCCGGTCTCATCCGCCTGCTTTTTGGCATTTTTCTGAGCCAGCCGGATGACCCGCTCAATATTCTCCATCAGCGGCGGTACATCGAAAACCGTATCCTTGATCTTCTGCAGAATGTACCGTTTTCCGGATGTGGTCGTCACAAGATAAGTGGTGTTAATATGCCCTTCCCCATACAGACAGATAGAAACAGGAGCTCCATCGAGTGGAAAGTGGTAGGCCGCTGCCGGTTTCATCCAGAGATGTTCCGGATAGATCCCTGCCTGTTTCTTCTGAACGACGGCCTGCTTCACCGAGCCCAGATCCGCCGCATAGGTAACGCCAAACCACTTTTCCTCTGTCGGAATCACACGGACAGTCGCCTTTTTCTCACGAATCAGCCTGTCCGGAATTGCAGGCAGAACATACTCACACTTCAGCGGATTTTTATCCAGGTTTTCCTTTAAGAAAGATGTAAAATCATTCTGAAACGACTTCAGAATACTGTGCTGGAACCCCCAGAGGTTCATCGATACGAGCGTCTGACCTGGAAGAAAATGGAATGTTTTTCCATTGTCTTCTGTGTACTCTGCATCTTCCCCCTTCCTGAAGATCTTCGTGCGCTCAACAATATGGCTCAGATATCCGTTCTCTGCCGTACAGATACCGCGTGAAACAGAGCCATTGTCCGTCACGGTATTCGCAATCCGATATCCGACCATGGCATGCTCCGACTCTCCCCGCTCTTCCTTGAGGAAATCGTAGATCTTCTGGAACGAACTGCTTCCGTAAAAATCGTCCGCGTTGATCACGGCAAATGGTCCATCGATTGCTTCAGCCGCACATGCAAGCGCATGCGCCGTTCCCCAGGGTTTCGTCCTGCCCTCCGGCACGCTGAACCCCTCCGGAAGCCGGTCCAGTTCCTGAAAGACATACTTCACATCGAAGTACTTTTCAGCATTCCGCCCGACCCCGTTTTTAAAGTCCTCCTCGATCTGATGCTTGATGACAAAGACAATCTTTGTAAATCCCGCCCTCCTTGCATCATACAGAGAAAAATCGATGATCTTATGTCCTTCCTCATCCACTGGTGTAATCTGCTTCAGACCGCCAAACCGCGATCCCATTCCAGCCGCCAGAATCACTAATGCTGGTTCTCTCACTGTTATCCTCCGCTCCATCACTCTATGATTATTCCTATCCCGTTTTACCCCTTCACTCCTCCGGCCGCAAGTCCGGAAGCCAGATTCTTTTCAATCCCGATGAACAGGATAATGACAGGGATGATGGAGAACAGGGATGCAGCAAACAGGTACTGCCATTCCACCATGTTATAACCGTTGAAGATATTGATCCCGACCGTGAGCGGTTTGACAACATCATCGGAGATCAGGGTCAGCGCGATGGTATATTCGTTCCATGCATTAATGAAAACGAAGATCAGCGTTGTGACGATGCCAGGTGCAGCAATCGGAAGCAGCACCTTGAACATGCTTTGTACCCTTCCGCAGCCGTCGATCCTTGCTGCTTTCTCCATCTCCGGGGAAATGGCATCGAAGGTTCCCCGCAGAAGCCAGACTGTGAATGCCTGATTAAATGCTGCATTGACAAGGATCAGGCCGAGCAGGGAATTAACCAGATGGAAGGTCATCATGATCTTGTATATTCCGATCACCAGGACAACCGGTGCAAACATCTGGGACACAATGACAATGCCCAGGAACACATTCTGTCCTTTGAACTTCATGCGGGTCAGGGCATACGCGGCCGGAATCCCGCACACCATCGCGATGGCAGTCGACCCGAGGGCGATGATGATCGAATTCAGAAAATAGTTCAGCATCGGGGCCTTGCGCCAGATGTCAGTCAGATTGCTCCATCTCCACTTGATCGGCAGCAGTGTTCCATTGATTGAATAGATCTCTGCCCTGCTCTTGAGTGCCGACGTGAACATTATAAAATAAGGGTAAAGAATCACGACACAGAATGCGATTACCGCAATATAAAGCAGAATGCGGAGGACAAGCTTTTTCCCCGTCAATGCTTTCTTTCCTGTATTTTTCATTTACCTCTCCTTCTGTCCTCTTAACGTAAAGACCATATACACACTCGCACAGACCAGGAGAATCAGAAAGCCGATGACCGAAATGGCTGCGGCCTGCCCCTGCTTGCCGTTGTAAAACGCAAGCTTGTACAGATAGGTGACGAGCGTATCCGTCCTGTTCGCCGGGTCTCCCTTGCTCATGGTCCAGATAATCGGAAACGAATTGAATACATAGATGATGTTCAGCACGGTAGAGACCGTCAGCTGCGGACGGACCAGCGGAATTGTGATGTGGAAAAGCTTCTGCCAGTAGTTGGCTCCATCTGCCGTTGCCGCCTCATAATAAGACTCATCGATTCCCTGAAGTCCCGACAGGACACAGAACGTGACAAACGGGATGGTGACAAAGATTCCGACAAAGCATTCCCAGGCAAAATAGGCGCCCGGCGTCGGAGTCCAGTTGACATTGCTCGAAATGATCCCCAGTTTTTTCAGCAGTGTATTCAGCGTGCCATAATCCGTATTGATGATGAAATTCCAGACACTGGCCTGGATCACAAGCGTGGTCGCCCACGGGAAGACCACGATTGCCCTCGCAATCTTTCTTCCTCTGAACTCATTGTTCAGAAGCAATGCCAGGATAAAACCGACCACGGTCGATACGGCAACGACAACAACTGTCCACACAAAGGTATTCCACAGGACAATCTTAAAAGCCGGTTTTCCTGTCGCAGCGATGAAGTTGTCAAATCCCGTAAATCCCTTGACAATTCCCGCCCTTGTAACCTGGCTGAACGCCATCCTGAAAACCATGCCGATCGGCAGCGCGATGAATAATGCCATGAGAACGCAGCTGGGCAGGATCCAGATATATGGTTCGATTAATCGATATTTCTTTTTCATTGACATCCTCTGTTTTTGTACACGGTTGAAAGGACCTTGCTGCGGAGACAGGCCGGATAAGCATCCGGCCTGTCTTCTCACTGTACATCTGATGAAGAGCCGAAGGGTTGCTGCCGCCTGAGCGGTTCAGGGGGCGTCAGGCAAAGAACGTCAGCCTGCGATTTCACTCTGAAGACTGTCCAGAAGTTCCTTGACGTCCTCACCCAGAAGCGCATTCTGTTCGACATCGATGACGCCCTGCTTGACATCGGCCCATTCAGCCTTTGCTGTCGGATAGAACTTGGAAGAGCCGACGATATCAACCCATGCCGCCATACTTTCATCTGCCTTTGCAATGATCTCGCCGCCTGTCTTGGTTGCCGGAAGGAAGCCCTCCATCTGAACCCAGTCAGAATAGCGCTGATCGTCATAGAAGTAATCGAAGAACGTGCTGATCGCTTTCAGCTTTTCGTCCGAGTATCCATTGTCAAAGCACATAAAACGATCCATAACACCTGCTGATACGGAAGTATCTGTATTGGTCGGGATCGGAGCGACTTCGTAATTGATGGAGTAACCGCCTTCCTTCAGGTATGCCGGAATGGAGTTTGGACCGATCATCATCGCGATCTTGCCCGCTCCGAACATATCCTGGAGATCATATCTGGTTTCATTCGCAGGGTCCGTGTTTGTATAGCCGTCCTTGATCAGTCCGATCTCAAACTCAACGGCTTCGACATTCTTGTCACTGTTCAGCGCCCAGTTATTGTCGTCATCAACAAAACCGCCGCCGTTGTTCCATGTATAATAGGCAAAGGCTGCCTGGCCTTCATCTGTCGTCAGGTCGATGCCCCACGGATATACTTCTCCCTTGTAGTGATCCTTGATCGCTTTGCACACATTCTTCAGATCCTCCCAGGTCTTCGGAGCTTCCACCCCGACTTCCTTCAGAATGTCCGCGTTATAGTACATCGCTCTCGCAGAAGCCAGATCCGGAATCGCCCAGACTGTTCCATCTACGACCGACTGTTCAAGGAATGATTCGTACATCTTGGAGTAGGTTTCCTCCGAGACATAGTCCTTGGCTGGAAGAAGAAGTCCGTCTGCCTGATAGTCGGCAAAGACGTCAATGTTCAGGATATCCGGTGCCTGTTTGTTTGCAATCCTGGTGTTGACTGCCGTATAGATATCATTCCATGATACAACATCCACGTTAAGATCAATGTCTGGGTTGTCCTTTTCAAAATCCTTCTCAAACCCCTTCCACCAGTTCGCTGTCTGCTGGCCGTACTGAGCAGCAATCACGCTGATCGAAATCTTGTCAGAAGACTCCGCGTATGCCGATCCCGCCACCATGCCGGCTACTGCTGATCCGAGCACAAGACCTGCAGTCAACTTTTTCATGTTCATAGCAATTCCTCCTTTTTTATTTGCCAGATTTTGTTGTTTTTATGGTACAGGATCCGGATAATCCCGTCAATATCCGGATTGATATAATGCCTAAAATTGGCAGTATTATGCCAATTAATATAGCGATTCTGTCTCTATTATCTCATATCTGATTGTGTTAATCGGTTATCTTGTTCATATATACGGCATTTTTATGCTTTATTTTGTGCATTTTATTTGTCATCCGGTTGGCTCGAGTGTGGAGCTGATCCCCAGTGAATGATAAAATACTGTCATATGCAAAAAATGCGTAATCGATTAATTCTGTCAAAGGAAAAAAGCTCTGTACATAAGAAAAGGTTTTCAGAAATCAAGCGTATCGAGAATTGATATCAGATACATCCTGTCGGGTTCCCCATGCAGCATCTTAAGCCCCTGTACGTTCCATATGCACTTCATTGTGCTGTTTCTTGCCTTGGGCTGCCAGGAACCGTGATATGCAAGCAAGCCTGTCATACTAAAAAAGGGCAGCCCGTGAGGGCTGCCCTTACCTGCGATCAATCTATTTGTTTCACGCGAACTTAAGCGGGTTCAGCTTGATGCCTGGTCCCATTGTGGAAGTAAGCGTGACACTCTTCAGGTACTGTCCCTTCAGAGTGGACGGTCTTGCCTTGACAACTGCTTCCATCAGCGTCTGGAAATTTTCCTTCAGCTGCTCTTCTGTGAAGGAAGCCTTTCCGACCGGTACATGGATGATATTTGCCTTGTCCAGTCTGTACTCGATCTTACCGGCTTTAATATCCTGAATCGCCTTTGCGACATCCATGGTAACCGTTCCTGCCTTCGGGTTAGGCATGAGGCCTTTGGGTCCGAGGACACGGCCCAGACGTCCGACAACACCCATCATGTCAGGCGTTGCAACAACAACGTCGAAATCGAGCCATCCTTCGTTCTGAATCTTCGGAATCAGCTCCTGCCCTCCGACAAAATCAGCTCCCGCTGCCTTTGCCTCGTCAACCTTTTCATTCTTTGCGAACACAAGGACGCGAACCTTCTTGCCGGTTCCTGCCGGAAGGACGACTGCCCCTCTGATCTGCTGATCAGCATGGCGTCCGTCGCAGCCGGTTCTGATATGGCATTCAACTGTCTCGTCAAACCCTGCGGATGCAACCTTCTTTACCAGAGCGACAGCCTCGTCGACATCATACAGCTTTGAGCGGTCAACCAGCTTTGCTGCGTCCTGATATTTCTTACCTCTCTTCATGTTCAATCTACCTCCTGGTGGTATTTTCGGGAATTTCCCTCCCACTTGACTCAGACCTTCAAGTACTCTCAATCCTCGACCGTGATGCCCATGCTTCGAGCCGTTCCGGCGATCATGCTCATCGCCGCCTCGATGTTCGCAGCATTCAGATCTGGCATCTTCAGCTCAGCGATCTCGCGGACCTTCTCCTTGGAGATGGAAGCAACCTTCTCCTTGTTCGGGGTCCCGGATGCGCTCTTCAGATTGCAGGCCTTCTTCAGAAGTACCGGTGCCGGCGGAGTCTTCGTGATGAAGCTGAAGCTCCTGTCAGCGTAGACAGTGATGACGACTGGGATAATCATGTCGCCCTGATTTGCGGTACGCGCATTGAATTCCTTCGTGAACTGTACAATGTTCACGCCATGGGAACCAAGCGCCGGTCCGACCGGCGGAGCAGGAGTTGCCTTGCCTGCCGGGATCTGCAGTTTGATATAGCCAGTAACTTTCTTTGCCATGATAATGACCTCCTTGTGGTGCCAGCGGGGGATACCCTCCCACTCTTTACTTTACCTTCGTGATGTCCGTAACATTCATTCCGACTGGTGTGCCGTTCATGAATTCCGGGATGCTGATCTTGACTGTCTGGCGGCTCTCATCGATCGAATCGACAACGCCGACTGCGTTGACCCAGACACCGTTCGTCACCCTCACCGTATCTCCTACGTTGAAGTCAATCGACGGCGCCTGCGGCGCGACACCAAGGCTCACCATCTCGCTCTCTGTAAGCGGAATCGGCTTTGTCGAATCTGCTCCGACGAATCCCGTGACGCCCCTGGTATTTCTGACGATGTACCAGTTATCATCATTCAGGATCATATGAACGAACACGTAGCCCGGAAACAGCTTTCTCTTGACAAGCTTCTGCTTCGGAGCCTTCTTTTTCTTCTGAGGCTTGCGCTCGCCCTCTTCCGTGTACTCGATCTTGTCAGCCTCGCCCTCATCCGTTCCAGTTGTCTCAACGACCTCCTGAACCGGAATCCGGACTTCAAGGATGGTATCTTCAAGATGCATATTGGCGATGGTTTTCTCTAGGTTAACCTTCACCTTGTTCTCATACCCGGAATATGTGTGAGCGACATACCACTTGGCTTCCTGTACATCAGATCCGCTGTTTTCCGTGTTCATAGATTCTGTGTCAGCCATTCTCTCACCCTGTCCTTCATGTTTACCGCACAACTGCTCATAGACTGATTGTCAGGAGCTTGTCCAGGCCACTCTTCATCAGATAATCAAGAATAGCGATGATCGCGCTCAGAATGACTGAAACAACCACCACTGCCCCGGTCTGCTTCGCAAGCGTATTCTTCGAAGGCCAAATGATCTTGCCCCACTCGACCTTTACGCCGCGGAAGAATGAACGGAGTCTGGATTCCTTGTCTTCTGCCATTATGGTTCTCCTTCAAAGCAGCTGAATCTTTGTTACTTCGTTTCCTTGTGCACTGTGTGCTTTTTGCAGAATGGGCAGTACTTTCTGACCTCCATCCGCTCCGGATGGTTCTTCTTTTCTTTGGTCAGATTGTAGTTACGATGCTTGCATTCTGTGCACGCCAAAGTGATTCTCGTACGCACAACTTCCACCTCGCTCTCTGTAATATGATAGATGATCGCAGAAAACAGTCTGTCTGCCTGTCTTCAGTCGTCTCAAGGGCAGAATAACCCTTTTGACTGCATTCATACGCCGAAAAAGTATAGCACACATATAAAATCAGAGTCAACCACCGTTCAGGGTTTTCTATGATGCCGGTTTTCTATGATGCCAGCCGTTCTTCGGCTGATTCCCCGAATGACCCATTTTCACCGATTCTTGTCGATGAGGTCCGACACGTTGAAGAATGACGAAAAATTGTCAGGCGCATTCTTCAGCGAGTAACCATCGACAAAGCGTCTGGTCATTCTCATATAGCCATCCCCGATTTCCTTGTAGTCTGTGTCTCCCCACAGGCCGCAGAGATAAACCAGTCCGTTCTTAAGCAGGTAACTGAGGCTGTCCCCAGGGTAGGAGACTTCCGCCCCATACGGAAAAAACAGGATGTCTGCCTTCCCGGTCAGCGGCGCGACTTTGCTCTCCCAGCTGTCGATCTCCTGTCTGAACTGGTCCGTTGTCATGGACGCGTCATTCATGTAAGAATGGGACCAGCCAGCGGACGCGATGCTCCATCCCTCATCTGTAAGCGTCTTCGCGATCTCCGCGATCTTCTTCTGGCCATCCGTGTAGGAAGCCGCGCTGTTTCCGGAAGAAGAACCCGCCTGATCTCCATTTTCAGATTCTGAGGATGCCCCTGTACTTGCTGTGTCCGGAAGCTGATAGCCGAACACACCGTTTTTACCGGAAACCGAGACGATTCCACGCGCCCCGCGGAACGAAAAGTCCGGATGTTCTGCAATAAAGGAGTCCAGAATCGGAACCAGATCATAATCTCCGGACAGATCGTGCCCGTCTTCATCTGTATACTGTGCCTTGACCGCTCCGTCCTCTACTGTCAGTGCGGTCGCAATCCCGTCCCCGTTTTTCACAGAGGAGTAGTCCACGTTGTCCTGGGAAAGAACAATTGGTTTCTTCCCGGAAGGGAGCCTGAGCGTCTGGAGCTCCATGTCCCCCTCGGACTGCAGTTTCGCGATGCTGTGGATGTCAACCAGGATGTAGTTGTTCTCATACAGGCTCTGAAGCATCGCCTTGAACTCATCTGTCGTTACCATCGTGCTCTTGTACGTGTCTGACAGGCTGTCTCCGTCAAATGCCCTTGACGGGTCCTCAATCAGGGTCGGGAAGCACAGATGAGGAATGTCTCCATCCCAGGCCGTGAGCGCAGCGTCGCCCGCCTCATACTGCTTCCTGGCCTCTGCCACACGGCTGTCCAGCGCAAGGTTTCCGGAAAGCGTATTCAGCGTTGCGATGGCTTCCTCATAATTATATCCTGCAGCCTGGTCCGCAGCTGTCTGGAGGATCTGTGAGACATTCTGTTCCTCTGACTCCGACTGCTCCTGTGCTGCCCGCTGCTCCTTCATCTTTGGGGTTTCAACCGGCTCATTGTTCTCGTACTTGCCGTCTGTCCCGATCGCCTCGGCAATCTGGTCATTCATCTGCCTGCGGCTGCAGCCCGAAAGCCCCAGTACAGCTGCAACAAGCCCCACAGCTGCAGTGGCAGCGGCTGCTTTTCGAAAAACCGGGGAATGTGCCTTGCGCATCATGACATCCTCTGAATCCGGCGGACCGCCTCTTTTGTATTCTCATATGTTCCGAACGCGGTCAGGCGGAAATAATGCTCTCCGCTCGGTCCGAAACCTGCCCCTGGTGTTCCAACAACATGGGCCTGCTCCAGCAGCTTGTCAAAGAACTCCCAGGATGTCATCTGTCCCGGCGTCTTCATCCAGATATATGGTGCGTCAACGCCGCCATACACTTCATAGCCGGATTCCTTCAGTGCGTCCATGATCACCCTGCAGTTTCTCTTGTAGTATCCGACCTGCTCCTTCAGCTCCTTCTTTCCCTCCTCGGAGTAAACCGCCATCGCCGCCTTCTGGACGATGTAAGGTGCCCCGTTGAACTTGGTCCCATGTCTTCTCGCCCACAGGGAATGAAGCTTCACCCCGCCGCGTTCCAGATCCTTCGGCACTACAGTAAAGCCCAGACGCGTGCCTGTGAAACCTGCATTCTTCGAAAATGAGCGGATCTCGATCGCGCAGCTGCGGGCGCCTTCACATTCATAGATCGAGTGCGGGACATCCGGGGCAGAGATGTAAGCCTCATATGCAGCATCGTATATGATCACGGCGCCGATCCTGTTTGCATAATCAACCCACTCACTCAAACGCTCCTTTGTGATGGAAGCTCCTGTCGGATTGTTCGGATAGCAGAGATAAATGATATCCGGTTCCTGCTTCGGAAGCTCCGGCGTGAAATTGTTTTCCGCCACGCATGGCATATAGATCACATCACTCCAGCGCTCCGTCTTCGGATCATAGGTTCCGCAGCGGCCTGCCATGACGTTTGAGTCCACGTAGACCGGATAAACCGGGTCGCAGACCGCAATCCGGCTGTCCCGTGAAAAGATTTCCTGAATATTCCCCGAATCGCTCTTTGCGCCATCGGAGATAAAAATCTCGTCCGGGCTGATGCTGCAGCCTCTGTCTTCATAGTCGTTTTTTGCGATTGTCTCGCGCAGCCAGCTGTATCCAAGATCAGGGGAATACCCGTGGAAAGTTTCCGCGCGGGACATATCGTCCACCGCAGCGTGCAGTGCCTTGATGATCGCAGGTACAAGTGGCTGCGTCACATCGCCGATCCCGAGACTGATCACATCCGCCTCAGGATGAGCCTCCTTGAATGCCCTGGACTTTTTTCCGATTGTGGAAAACAAATAGCTTCCGGGAAGCTTCAGATAATCCTCATTGACTCTGTACATAGTTCTCCTCTCTGACAGCTCTTCTCTGCCTGATCTACTGTCTTCGCCCTGAAACACCGCCCTTCTCAGGCCGGTTTTATTTAATCACCTGCAGGCGAATCTCTCCCTCAAAAACCGTGACAGCCGGTCCGGTCATGAAGACGGTGTTTTTCTCCTCGTCCCACTCGACCAGAAGATCTCCGCCCCGAAGATGAATCTTCACCTTCCTGTCTGTCCATCCATTCAGAATACAGGCCACCCCGACGGCGCACGCACCTGTTCCGCACGCCCAGGTTTCGCCGCTCCCCCGTTCCCAGACACGCATCCGGACATTCTCCCTGTCCTCAACCTGGATGAATTCCGTGTTCACTCCCTCCGGAAATACCGGGTGATGCTCAAAATGAGGCCCGATCGCCGGAAGATCCAGCTCATACGGATCCCGGACCCTCGTGATACAATGCGGATTCCCCATCGAGACGCAGGTTACAGGCCAGCTCTGTCCATTCACATTCAGAGGTGCATCCAGAATGACCCTTCCGTAAGGCTTTTTCTCAGTAACCAGGCTTTCACCGGCTTCTCCCAGACGGACCGGAATCTTCTCCGGCTCCAGCACCGGGCTTCCCATATCGACGCGCACAGTCTCGACCTTCCCATCCTTCACGTGAAGATCGAGCGTCTTGACCCCGGAAAGTGTCTCGACGGTCATCCGTTCCTTTCGAACCATTCCATGGTCATAAACATACTTTGCCACGCACCGGATCCCGTTTCCGCACATCTTCCCTCTGGATCCGTCAGCGTTGTACATATCCATGAAACAATCCGCCGTGAGGGAAGGTCTGATGATGATCAGTCCATCCGACCCGACTCCGAAATGACGGTCAGAAATGATAACCGCCGCCTTCTCCGGATCCTGCACGTTCTCCTCAAACCCATTCACATAAACGTAGTCATTGCCGCAGCCATGCATCTTGGTAAATTTCATGTGAGGCTGTCTCCCTTCTGTCAAAACCCTTCCTGGTGGTTGACTATGCCCTTCAGCATACACGATTCCGAAGTCCGCGGCAACCGCTTCCGGCGGCGTCCCTTCAGATGCGCAGTCAGCGTTGTCACTGCTTTCCAGGTGGCAGGCCTGGTCCGCTTTTCATCTGCCCTGCCTGCTAAGCTTACGGCCGGATTCCCGAAATACAAGCAGCATCCGGCTGCTGTCCGGCGCAAGCGGCCGCTCCGAATAACCGTCGAAGGCAGCCTGAAAAATCAGCCCGGCCTCCTCCGCCAGTCTCTTCACAGTATCCATCGGGTAGGCCCTCTCAATATGAGTCTCGGATGCCCTCTGGTAAAGGCCGTTCTCAAGACGTGCAAATATCGTCAGGTCATATTCATTTTCACGGCGTTCGGGATGGTAATCGTTCTCCCAGACCAGCGCGCATTCCTCTCTCACATCCGCAAAGACATTCTGCGCAAGCTCATGTTCATAATAGGATGCTGTGTTCATATCAAACACAAAGATACCGCCCGGGTCCAGATAATTCTCCACCAGCCTGAAAACCTTCAGCAGGTCCTCCTCCGACTCCAGGTAGTTCAGGCAGTCACAGCACGAACAGACTGCCCTGACCGTCCCATACAGTTCAAAGACCCTCATGTCCTGCTGCAGATACAGGATGTTTCCTCCTGCCTGTTCATGTTCCATTGCCACCTGGAGCATGTCCTCAGAGTCGTCAACACCGATCATGTCATATCCTCTGTCCCTCAGGCGCCGGGTCATCTGGCCCGTCCCGCAGCCCAGGTCGAGGACAAGGCCATCGTCAATTCCATAGCCGGAAAGAATCCGGCAAAGCTGCCGGGCCCAGCTGTCATACGGGACATTGTCCATGAATTTGTCGTAAACCTGCGCAAAGCTTTCATACATCGCCATGTTCAGTGAATGATTCCTCCGAGCAGTCCATAGAAAATCACCGAGATGATAAATGCAGCAAGCAGGACGCCAAGCCCAATTGCCACAGAGGATCTCTTTCTGTCCATACCAAGCAGTGCCGCGATCATACTGCCGGTCCAGGCACCTGTTCCAGGAAGCGGAATCCCGACAAAGAGCAGAAGTCCCAGAAATTCCCCTCGGCTGAGGCTTTCACTCTTCTTCATCGCGTGTGCTTCAATCTTATCGACCAGTTTGTGATGCTTCGTTCTCTTGAAAAACTGAAAAATTTTATTCAGCAGAAGCAGAATAAACGGAACCGGAAGGATGTTTCCGATGATGCAGATCGGAAGAGCTGTCAGCAGATTCACCCCGAGGAGCTTCGCCACAATCAGACCTCCCCTGCACTCGAGAATCGGGAAAAGGGAGACAATGAAACAGACCAGCTCGGCAGGCATAATATGTCCGAGGTTATTCGCGAACCAGACGGCAACCGCGTTCGTCATAGAGAAAACTCCTTTTTATGATGGGTTTACAGATACGATTTCAGGAAGTCAAACAGAACGTCCATCTGCTCGTCCGTCCCGATCGTGATCCGCAGATAATTGTCGATCCGCGGGCTGTCAAAATACCGGACGATGATGCCCGCCCTTCTGAGCGCCTGGAACAGATCCCTTGCCTGCGCCTTCTCATGCCGGACAAACAAAAAGTTCGTTTGTGAATCGGCAAAGGAAAAGCCAAGTGACGACAGCACTTTTTTGCTTCTCTCCCGCGTCGCAATCACCTTCCCGGCTGTCTCCCTGTACCATCCGGAATCCTCCGCGGCAGCTTTTCCTGCAGCAAGCGCGGCCTGGTTCATCGTATAGGAATTGAAGGAATACTTGCAGTCACTCAGATATCGGATCAGTTTTGCCGATCCGATCGCAAATCCAATTCGCATGCCCGCAAGGCTTCTGCTCTTCGAAAAGGTCTGCACAACAAGCAGGTTATCGAACTCCGGAAGCAGCGACAGCGCGCTGCTTCCGTCCGGAGCGAAATCAATGTAGGCCTCATCCACAATCACAACACTGTCCGGGTTGGCCAGTAGAATGTCCCTCACCGCCCCCTTCTCCATCAGAACGCCTGTAGGCGCATTGGGGTTTGGAAAGATGATTCCGCCGTTTTCCTTCAGATAATCATTCTTGACGATCTCAAACTCCGCATTCAGTTTCTGCTTCTGATACGGGATCCGGAACAGATCGGCCCAGACCTCATAGAAGGAGTACGTGATATCCGGAAAAAGAATGGACTTTCCGGAATTGAAGAAAGTCAGAAAGCTCATCGCCAGCACATCATCAGACCCTACCCCGACAAACACCTGATCCTGTGAGACATGATATGCATCCGCCAGCGTCTTCGTCAGAGCAGCTGCCGCCGGATCCGGATACCTCCGGAGGCTTTCCTCTGTCACACCCGAAAGCGCGGCCATCACCCTCGGTGATGGAGGGTATGGATTCTCATTCGTATTCAGCTTTACAATATGAAGATCCTTCGGCTGCTCGCCGGGTGTGTAAGGCACGACTCTTCTGACGCCATCTTCCCATGAAGCCATCTTTCTCTCCTCTTCGTCCTTCCCAGTCTGATCTATGCCACGCATGTTTTCCTGCCATTCAGCAGGCATGCCGGATCAAATTCACCGCTCATTTACGCGCGCCGGATTGTCCGTTCCGCCAGTCTTTCAAATGCCGGCATAGACCGCTCGATCGTCTCCGGCGAGACACAGTAGGCAATCCGTACATATCCGGGTCCTTCAAATGACCGCCCGGGCACAAACAGAAGGTGCTCTTTCTTTGCCTCCGCGACAAAGTCCCGTTCATCGTCCAGCGGGCTCTTCATCCACAGATAAAAGGCTCCCTCCGGCTTCACATAAGAATATCCATATCTGTTCAGCCCCTCGCAGAGACGCTTTCTGTTCCGGTCATAGAAATCCAGATCCACCTTCGCCTCCAGGCAGCCTGCGACTGCCAGCTGCATCAGGCTTGGAGCATTGACAAAACCGAGAACACGGTTTGCAACCGCTGCCGCTGCCTGAATCTGCTGCGCATCATCCAGCTCATCCGGCATTACCAGATACCCGATCCGTTCCCCTGGAAGAGACAGCGATTTGCTGAACGAATAGCCCACGATCGTATTGTGATAATACTTTGTCAGAAACGGAACCTTCTTCCCGTCGTATACCAGTTCCCTGTACGGCTCATCGGAAATCAGGTAGATCGATGTACCATACTTTTTCTCCATCCGGCAGAGCAGCTCTGCAAGCTGCCGGATCTGCTCCTCCGGGTAAACCACTCCGGTCGGATTGTTCGGGTTGTTCAGAATGACAGCCTTTGTCCGCCTGCTGATCAGCTTCTCCGCAGCCTCCAGATTCAGGAGAAAATGCTCCGGTTCAGGGGGCACAGCTCTGAGCACTCCCTGATGGTTCGCCACATAGCTTCTGTATTCACCGAAAAACGGGGCAAACACCAGCACTTCATCCCCCGGGTCAAGCAGCGTCTTCAGCGTTACATTCAGCCCGCCGGCTGCTCCAACCGTCATCAGAATGCTCCGGCTGGTGAAAGCTGTGGAAAACCTTTCATTCAGGTTGTCTGCGATCTTTTCCCGGACTTCCTCGAATCCGGCATTGGGCATATAGCCGTGAAGCTTCAGCGGCGGAACTGTCTCCGTCAGGTTCCTGATCTGCGCCCCGACGCCTGCCGGAGCCGGAACATTCGGATTCCCGAGGGAAAAGTCATAGACATTCTCCGCCCCGTATTCCGCCGCCATCCGTCTGCCTTCCTCAAACATCGCCCGGATTGCGCTTGAATTCTGCACGAGTTCCTGCATTGCCTTTGCAATCACTGGAGCGTCACCTCTCCTTTTTCAACCATCATCACCGGATGATAGCTTTCCTTTGCCTCCCGGAGTCCCTCATCTCCGGTATCATCTTCCCGGTTTACATACGGAATCCCGTCCATCGCGTGCTCGACAAACTGCTGATTGATCACGGTGTAGGCGCCCTCGACATCGGTCAGCGCTTTCTCGATATGGACCACAAAGGTATCGTCATTCACCTTTTCCCCGATCGTGTAAGCCACGACCTGACCGTTCACCCGAAGGAGACCGCCGGTCAGATGAAGTTCCTTCAGGAGCCGGAGCGAGTTCAGCGCCACGCACATCTCGATCCGTTTTTCGTAAAGCTCATCACAATCATTCAGCACCCGCCACTTCAGTCCCATCTGGAAGCATTCTTCCACATTGTCATCCGTGATCGGCTCGAAAGACCAGTCCGGGTAATCCCGCAGGAATTTGTTAATATGATTTTTCTTTCCGTGATATTTTCTTCCGGACAGATTCTTCAGCTTCTCCGTCTCATAAACATAGTCCCAGTAATTCCGGGTCGGCTCAAAATGAAACTTTCCCGGACAGGCCGTCTCAATCAGATCAAACTGTTCCTTCGTCACATACCGGATTCGAAACGGTGCTCCTTCCTCGCTGGCAAGGCCGGTCATTGCGTCCAGTGCCGCGGGGAGCTTTTCCGGCTCTCCCATCGGGAAACGGAAAAAGGGCTTCGGTGTCTTCGACTTCAGAATCAGTACACCATCTGAAATCTGGTACTCCATCGGCTCAAGATGCTTCCACAGATAGAGGTTTGAAAAACAGTCATCGCATGAACGGGAATTCAACCTTCTGTAGAACGGGAGTAAGAGCTCCTGGTCCGCAAGTGTGATCTCTTTGAATCGCGACGTTGGTAAATCCATACAATCCTTTCCGGCTTATCAGCCTGCTACAAGGCCTTCGCTGCGCATCACGGCTGCCACGTCATAGACATACTTTGCGCAGAGGTCATCCGACTCAGCCTCCACCATCACGCGGACGACCGGCTCCGTTCCGGAGGGACGCACGAGGATGCGGCCGTCCGATCCAAGCTCCTCTTCAGCCTTTTCGATCGCGGCCTTCACTTTTTCGTTTTCCATCACAGCCTTCTTGTCGGCTACGCGTACATTCTTCAGCATCTGCGGATAGATGCGGCATTCTGCCTGCAGGTCCCCGAGCGTCCGCTTGGAGGCAATCATCGTCTCCATCACCATCAGAGAAGTCAGAATTCCGTCCCCTGTCGTCGCATGCTTGCTGAAGATAATGTGCCCGGACTGCTCGCCCCCGAGGCTGTACCCATTTGCCGACATATTCTCATAGACATACTTGTCACCGACCTGGGTCTGCTCGTAGCGCATGCCCTCACGCTCCAGCGCCTTGTACAGACCGATGTTCGACATTACGGTTGTGACAACGGTGTTGTCCTTCAGCTGTCCGTGTTCTTTCATATATTTGCCGCATACATACATGATCAGATCGCCGTTGACCTCCCGGCCTGCTTCATCGACCGCGATGCAGCGGTCTGCATCCCCATCGTAGGCGAACCCGACATCCAGGTTGTTTTCCTTCACAAATTCCTGAAGCGCATGGATATGGGTGCTTCCGCAGTCTGCATTGATGTTCGTGCCATCCGGATGGTTGTTGATGACATAGGTCTTTGCTCCGAGTGCGTCAAACACGCTCTTTGCAATCGAGCTGGAACTGCCGTTGGAGCAGTCGATTCCGATTCGGTAGTTTTTGAAAGAGCGGGTCGCAAGAGAGATCAGATAGCCGATGTAGCGGTTTCTGCCGGCCACATAATCCTGCGTGCGGCCGATCCGATCGCGTACAGCAAGCGGAATTTCCCCGCTCCTGCCATCGATGTAAGCCTCAATCTTTTCCTCGATAGAAGCATCGATCTTCTGCCCGGTTCCGGATATAATCTTGATCCCATTGTCATAATATGGATTGTGGCTGGCTGAAATCATGATCCCGCAGTCAAAGTCATCCAGACGGACGCAGAAGGCAACGGAAGGAGTCGTTGTCACATGGAGCAGGTAAGCATCTGCCCCGGAGGCTACAAGCCCCGCGCTCAGCGCGTCCTCGAACATATAACTGGATCTTCTGGTATCCTTTCCGATGACAATCTTTGCCTTGCCATCCTCATGCTGCTGTCCATAGTACCAGCCCAGGAAACGTCCGACCTGAAATGCATGCTGGACATTCAGCGTCACATTCGCCTCCCCGCGAAATCCATCCGTTCCGAAGTACTTCCCCATATCAAACTTCCTCCTCTTTATACCTCTGCTGCCTCTGCCAGTTTTTCAGCCTGTTCTGCTGCGATCAGTGGTTTGACCAGCTGGTCCAGGTCGCCGTCCATAATCTGATCAATCCGGTATACGGTCAGGTGCACGCGGTGGTCAGTTACCCTTCCCTGCGGAAAATTGTACGTGCGAATCTTCTCGCTCCGGTCACCGGAGCCAATCTGGTCCCTCCTGGTTTTTGCCTCGCTCTCCTGCTGCTCCATCTGGCGGAGCAGCAGCAGCTTTGAGCGCAGGATCCGGATCGCCTTGTCCTTGTTCTTCAGCTGAGACTTTTCATCCTGGCAGGATATGACAATCCCAGTCGGGATATGAACGAGCCTGACAGCGGAGTCCGTCGTGTTGACGCACTGACCGCCATTGCCATGTGCACGGAACACATCAAATCTGCACTCGCCAAGATCCAGATCTACATCGATCTCATCCGCCTCCGGCATGACCGCGACGGTCGCAGCCGAAGTGTGAATTCTCCCGGCAGACTCCGTCTCCGGTACCCGCTGCACCCTGTGTGTGCCGCTTTCATACTTCAGATGTGACCACGCATCCTCCCCGCTGATCAGAAGGACACACTCCTTATAGCCTCCGAGTCCGTTTTCATTGATCGATGTCACCTCCGCCTTCCAGCCCTTGCGCTCCGAATAGCGAAGATACATCCTGCACAGGTCGGCTGCAAAGAGGGCTGCCTCATCGCCGCCGACGCCTGCCCGGATTTCCAGAACCACATTCTTCCCATCGTTCTCGTCCCGCGGCAGCAGCAGGAGCTGGAGTTCTCCGGACAGCTTTTCCGCTTCCTGTCTGGCAGCCCTCAGCTCCTCCTTCAGATAGGATACCATCTCCGGATCTGTTTCCTCCCGAAGAAGCCCCTCCAGATCCTGAATCGTCTCCCTGGCCTTCAGCATCCGGGAGTATGCTGTGACAACCGGCTCCAGGCGCGAACGTTCCTTCATCAGCCTGCCGAGAGCCGCCGGATCGGAACCTGCATCCGGATGGCTCAGTGACCGGTCGATCTCCTCCAGCCTCTGCCTTACATCTTCTAATTTTTCAAACATAACAGTCTGTTACTCCTGACAGGGGTCAGTCCCCGGGAAAACAGAGGAGACCACCCGATCCAGGCCGTTCAGATCTCTGATGATCCTGACCTCCCTGAAACCTGCCTGTCTCAGCATCTCCGTCACATCCTGCCCCTCATCAAATCCGATCTCAAACAGAAGACTGCCGCCGGGATTGAGGTACTGCGGCGCCGCTCGGACAATTCTCCTGTAAAAGGAAAGGCCATCCGTTCCTCCGTCCAGTGCCAGTAACGGCTCGTGATCCCGGACCTCCTCCATCAGGTCTCCGATGTCTCCCGTCCGGATGTAGGGCGGATTGGACAGGATCACATCAAAGGTTCCTTCTACCTTCTCAAAGAGATCACCTTCCAGGAATGTCACATCGGTACCTGAATTTTCAGCGTTTCTTCTGGCAATGTCAAGGGCCGGCCCCGAAATGTCCGTTCCGACTGCCTCGATACCGGGACAAAGCCTCGCCGCCGCAACGATCAGACAGCCCGATCCCGTACAAAGATCGAGCACCCTGACCGGTCTTTGACCTCTCCGTGCTCCGTCAGTCTCCTTCGCACAAGCCTTCTTCTGAAGTACCTGGATCCGTTTTACCGCTTCCTCCTCCAGGATCTCCGTATCCTGCCTCGGCGTCAGTACCTGATCGGATACCTCAAACCGGATTCCGCAGAAGTCTGCCTCCCCGGTAATCTGCTGAAGCGGCACCCTGCAGCTCCTCAGCCGCACGGCTTCCCTGTATCGGGGCAGAACTGCCTCCGGCACCTCCTCTTCTTCCAGGAGAAGGAGCTGTGTTCTGCCCATCGACGAAGCATATTCGAGAAGGAGCCCGGCGTCAATGTCTGCGTCCGGTACTCCCCTCCGGGAGAGTTCCGCCGCCGCATCTCTCTTCGCCTGCCGGAAGGTTGCACGGCGGCATGACATGACCTCCTTCATCTCAGCGTGTAAAGCTCCTTTCCTCCCTTCGGCTCATCCGCATCCGTCAGTACATAGTGAGCGCCGAAATTCTCATTCAGATACTTTTTCCAGTTGAAGACTGCCTCCACAGACGCAATTCCGACCTCGATCTGGGCATCATCCGGCTCTCTCGTTGTAAGCCCCTGGAGTGCAAGCCCCGGTTTTGAGAGGACATCGACGAGTTTGTTGTCATACAGGCCGGCCAGACGGATAAATTCATAGGATACTCCGGCGACAACCGGAATCAGAAGCAGCCGGATGACAATTCTCATGACCGGGTCCGGTGTCCGGATAAACAGGAAAAATACGATGGAGACAATCATGACGAACAGCAGGAAGCTTGTCCCGCAGCGCTTATGCTCCTTCGAGCTCTTCCTGACATTCTCCACATTCAGCTCCAGCCCGTGTTCGATACAGTTGATGCACTTATGCTCCGCACCATGATACATGAACGTCCGCTGAATGTCCTTCATCCGGGAAATCAGCAGCATATATCCGAAGAAAATGGCCAGACGAAGCACCCCTTCCATGATGGAAATCACCGCCTCCGGCGCCCCGATTCCCTTCAGAAGTCTTGAGAGAAAATATGGCAGCATCATGAACAGGGCAACGGAAACCACAAGCGAAATGATGACTGTGAAGGCTAAAAGCACGGTGTTGTCAGAATCCTCCGACTTGCCATTCCCGGACTGGGATCTTGCCCTGAGCGTCTCCCGCTGCTTCTGCGCATCCTCTCCCGCCTTTTCAAGAATGGCCGCCGCTTCCTTCCCCCTGCCGGCTCTTTGCAGCTTTTCTGCCTTCTTCTCCGCTTTCTTCTGTTCCTGGGCCAGACGCTCTTCCAGTTCCTTCTCCGATTCTTCTGCAAACCGGTCTGCCGAGAACATGAGTGCCTTCATCCCCAGAACAAGCGAGTCGACGAACGCGACAACTCCTCTGACGATCGGAATCTTCCGGACTTTTCCGGCGGCGGAATGGTGTGTCCCGGTCTGGACCGTAATCTGATTGTCAGCTGTCCGGACTGCGACTGCATAGAGCGCGCCGTTTCTCATCATGACGCCTTCCATGACGGCCTGTCCGCCGATGTTTGAGTACTTCATAAGTTTGTTTTCCTTTAAACAAAGAAGGGCTGAGGCCTCTTCTCTGAGCAACCTCAACCCTCCGAAAACTGCAACCTTATTACTGCTTCTCGCTGCCGAAACCGTACTTCTTATTGAACTTATCAATACGTCCGCGAGCCTGAGCCTGCTTCTGCTGTCCTGTGTAGAACGAATGGCACTTGGAGCAGACCTCAACGTGAATCTCCGGCTTTGTCGAGCCGGTCACGAATGTGTTCCCGCAGTTGCATGTAACGGTAGCCTGATAGTACTTCGGATGGATTCCTTCCTTCATAATTCTCACCTCTCTGACGGAATGTGAACTGCTGCGCCGGTGCTTCCTTCCCGCACCGCCGTAGATTCCCGCTCTCAGCGGACAATCCCTGCAAGTCCATGCAGTTTGCGTACCTGAAAGCCATTCTCATCAATGGCCTGCCTCTGTCTGCAATCAGGCACAGCAGAGCCAGTATAGCACAGCCCGGAAATGTTTGTAAACACCTTTGTCCAGGCCGGACCGCTCCGTCTGCTTCAGACCATACGCTGCCGCAGAATCGTGCGGATTAGTTCTTCGTTCGACCTGGTATGCATGAACAGATCCAGAATCCGCTCCGTCGCCTCGTCGCTCTTCATACCGTTGAGGGCCCTGCGCATGATCGTGACAGCGTCCGCCTCCTCCCGGCTCAACAAGAGATCCTCTCTCCTGGTTCCCGACCGCTGAATGTCGATCGCCGGGAAGATTCTTCTCTCCGAGAGCTTGCGGTCCAGAA
Source organism: Porcincola sp. LCP21S3_C12 (assembly GCF_052118625.1). Taxonomy (NCBI): domain Bacteria; kingdom Bacillati; phylum Bacillota; class Clostridia; order Lachnospirales; family Lachnospiraceae; genus Porcincola; species Porcincola sp. LCP21S3_C12. The sequence continues at coordinate 46,270 of NZ_JBQKGW010000002.1, forward strand.
TCAGTTCCATGTTTCCTGTCCCCTTGAATTCCTCGTAGACGACGTCATCCATCTTTGAGCCAGTGTCGATCAGCGCCGTCGCCAGGATTGTCAGGCTTCCACCCTCTCTCATATTTCTGGCTGCGCCAAAAAACTTCTTCGGCGGATGAAGCGCCGCCGGATCGATTCCTCCGGACAGCGTACGCCCGGATGCAGGCACGATCAGGTTGTACGCCCTCGCCAGCCTGGTGATGGAATCAAGCAGAATGACCACATCCCTCTTCAGCTCCACCAGACGTTTCGCGCGCTCGATTCCCATCTCGGCAACACGTCTGTGATGTTCCGGCGTCTCGTCGAATGTCGAGTAGAGCACTTCGACATTGTCCCCGGTAATCGCCTCCCGAATGTCCGTTACTTCCTCCGGGCGCTCATCGATCAGCATGATGATGATATGCTCCTCCGGGTTGTTCAGCAGAATGGATCTGGAGATGTCCTTCAGGAGGGTTGTTTTTCCGGCCTTCGGCGGCGAGACAATCATGCCTCTCTGTCCTTTTCCGATCGGCGCAATTAAATCTACAATCCGCATCGAAATTTCCCGCGGTGTCCGTTCCATGCGGAGCCGCTCATTCGGAAAGATCGGCGTCATGCTTTCAAATGTACATCTGTTCGCGATCTCTGCCGGCGTCAGGCCGTTCACGGTTCTGACAAACAGGAGCGCCTGAAACTTTTCCTGCTGTGCCCGGATCCTGGTATTGCCGGTGATGATATCCCCGGTGCGCAGTCCGAAACGCCTGATCTGGGAGGGAGACACATAGATGTCAGAATCTCCGGGAAGGTAATTGTCCGAACGGATAAATCCATACCCGTCAGACATAACTTCCAGAACACCTCCCACCTCATGTCCGGAATCGAGATCCTTCAGTTCCATCGGAAGCTTGTTATCCTCCCCGAGAAACCGTTCCCGTTCCGGAGCCGGTTTCGGGTTCTCCGGAGTTCTCATTCCTGCTCCCTGGCTGCCCGCAGAAGCGCCAGTCTGATCCTGTCTGTGGTCCTGCACCCGGCTCCCGACACCCGCAGCACCGATTCCCTGGGCTGCAGAATCGGAAACAGTCCGATGATCCAGCATCCTCGATCCGGCCACCGATGCTCCAGTTCCCGAATATCCGGCTGTGGAGCCGGAAAGTCCGGCGTTTCCACCCGCCGGATAAGGATTTCCGGAATTCCCGCGTGCCTGGTACGTCCGTGTGTCATGGCTTTCCCGGACAGCCGGCTGCGCCGTCCGTGTCATTGGCTGCCTGCCTCTTGCCTGCTCCCGGGTCGTCCTTCTCCGCAGCTGTCTTCTGACCCCCTGCGTCTGACCGCCCTCGCGGCCGGTGCTGCTGCTCTGACCGCCCTCGCGTCTGGTGCTGACCTTGTTTCTGTGTCCCGAAGCTGTCTCGTCCGTCCGGCCTGTCTCACGACTCACGCCTGAGGTCTGCCGCGCTGCGTCCCCGGTACTGCCCTGCATCTCTTCTCCGCGGCCGGATCCTCTATCAACCAGCTTCGCTGTCTCGCGGCTCGCTTCCGAGGCATGCGCCCGGTTTTCCTCACGGTCCGGATTCTGTCTTCCGTGATTCTCCCGTCTCTCATGATCCTTCGAGGGAGTCCCGGATGGTTCTGATCCATGGCCGGAATTGTTTTCACTGTTATTCTTCTGGTTCTCTAAAAGAGCATCTATAAGCGCACTCTTCCTCAGCGCCGAGACGCTCTTCACACCACTTTTCTTCGCCATATCCCGGAGAACGGCGACAGACAACAGCTGCAACTGATCTTTTGTCATAAAACTTCCTTCATATTGTCTGGATTGTTGAAAACAGAAATTAAGAGAAGACGATTTCTGAATGATTAGAGTCGATGGCACCTCTGCCATATGCCCAACATAGCATACTTTTTTGAAAAATAAAACACCTTTCGTTGCATTTCCAATGAAATTACCATAAAATTGTGGCAAGGGCAACCCCTCTGAAGCAGACGGACAGGCTGCCCTGTCATTTTATCCTGAAAGGAAGTGGTGTCTGTTGTCAGCACATACTGGCATTCAGATTGTCCTGCTATTGATTCTGATTCTTTTGTCCGGGTTCTTCTCCTCTGCGGAGACAGCTCTGACAACAGTAAACCGTGTCCGGATCCGGACGCTATCCGACTCCGGGAACAAGCGCGCAGCCACAGTGCTCAGCGTACTTGACGCCCAGGAAAAGATGCTGTCCTGCATCCTGATCGGCAACAACGTCGTAAACCTGTCTGCCTCTTCACTCTCCACAACGCTGGCGATCAGTCTTTTCGGAAGCCGGAGCGTCGGACTGGCTACAGGCATTCTGACGCTTCTGATTCTGATATTCGGAGAAATCACACCGAAGAATGCGGCGAATGTCAACTCCGAAAAACTGTCGCTGAGATACGCACCGGTCATTCATTTTCTGATGATTGTCCTGACGCCTCTGATCTGGGCTGTAAATCTCCTCTCCTCCGGAGCCATGAAGCTCCTGCATGTCAGCAGGACCGGCGGAGACTCAACCATCACGGAGGACGAAATCCGCACAATGGTTGATGTCAGTCACGAGGAGGGTGAGACAACAGGAGAGGAACGGACACTGATCAACAATGTCTATGACCTCACGGATCAGACCGCCGGTGACATCATGGTCCCGCGGGCAGACATGATCGCCGTGAGCGCGGACGACAGCTACGAGCACATTTCCCAGGTCTTCCAGCGGGAGCGCTTTACCCGCCTTCCGGTCTACAGGGACGGTCGTGACCACATTGTCGGCATCATCAACATCAAAGACTTCTGTTTTCTCGAGGACTCGAAAAAGAAGGATTTCTCTCCGGCGATGATCATGTATCAGCCATATTTTACCTTTGAGTCCAAGTCGGTCGTCTCTCTTATGGAAGAGATGCAGGCAGGCAACTACTCCCTGGCCATTGTCCTGGATGAGTACGGCGCCGCCTCGGGCATGATCACATTCGAGGATCTCATCGAAGAGCTTGTCGGAGAAATACGGGACGAATATGATGCGGATGAGCAGGACTGGATCCGCAAGATCGGACAGAATACCTATCTGATCCAGGGCAGTGTCAAGCTGGATGATCTCAACGAGCGCCTGGGAACAGATCTTGAGTCAGAAGATTACGATTCCATCGGCGGGTATCTGATCCAGCAGCTTGGAGACCGTCTGCCCCGTGCCAAGGATGAAGTAACGACACCGGAGGGCATCACCCTCCGCGTGGAGTGCATGAAAAAAAGACGCATCGAAACGGTGCGCCTTACGCTGCCTCCTGCCTTATCGGATCATTCGGGCGCTGAAGAAGAGCGTGCCCGCCATACTTCTCCGGAGCCCTGATGTCAATAATCGGGGCTCTTTTCCATGTGCTTCATATACTTCACAACCATCAGGGCAATCTTCAGCGTAATGGCATCATCAAATATCCGCAGGTCAAGCCCTGTCTGCTTCTGAAGCTTGTCAAGGCGGTATACAAGCGTGTTTCTGTGAATATACAGCTGTCTTGAGGTCTCTGACACATTCAGGCTGTTCTCAAAGAACTTGTTGATTGTCGTCAGGGTCTCCTCATCAAACTCATCCGGAGACTTCCCGTCAAAAACTTCGCGGATGAACATCTTGCACAGAGGAATCGGAAGCTGATAGATCAGACGGCCGATGCCCAGGCGGCTGTAGGCTATGACATGCTTCTCCTCAAAGAAAATTCTGCCGACATTCAATGCCATGCGCGCTTCCTTATAGGATCTGGACACATCCTTCAGCTCCCCGACAACCGTCCCATAGGCGACAACCGCCGATGTGCGTCTCTCCTGCGGCAGAGCATCCAGCATCTCCAGGGCATATTCGTTCAGTTCCTTCGGGCCATCCGAGAGCAGAATCTCCTTCACGATGATGATGCTCTTTTCGTCAATTTCCGTGATGAAATCCCCGGACCTTGCACCCAGCAATCCCCGGATTTCCTCCAGCCCTGCTGTCTCTCCGTCTCCATCCGGTTCCAGGATATAGACAACCCGTCTCGATTCTGTATCGATATGAAGCTTCTTGGCCCTGTTATAAATATCTACAAGCAGCAGGTTGTCCAGGAGCAGATTCTTGATAAAGTTATCCTTGTCAAATCGTTCCTTGTAGGCAACAAGAAGGCACTGAAGCTGAAATGCTGTCAGCTTCCCGGTTGTATAGACATCGTCAGAATTACCGCTTGCAATCAGAACATACTCCAGATGACCCTCATCAAGCACCTTAAAGAATTGATAGTTTGAGATGACCTGACTCTCAGCCGGTGAATTTTCGAAGCTGACAACAGCATCCCGAAAGTCCGCCTGCCCGTCAAAGGTGGAGGCAAGCATAACACCCTCCGTGTCCACCACGCACATATCCACCCGTGTGATCTGTTTGAGTCCGTCCAGTGTAGACTGCAGAATCTGATTAGAGATCATTGATTTCTCCTATCATGAAAAAGTATAGAAATGTTCAGCAGATTATACTGATTCTCTATTCACATTCACCACATGATAGCTATAGTGTAAACTTTTTCCGATTGAAAATCAATGTCTTTTGTGTATATTGCACTACCTGACTGTCTCACATTTTCCGGAGGTCCACCGGTCTTCGGATCAGAGGTCGTCTGCCTTCAACTTTTCACCGCCGACTCTGAGAAGATCGCGGATTTCCTCAGCCGGAAGATCCAGGTAAGCTGAAAGCTCTTCGAGAGACGGCTTTCTGTCCAGCTCCTGCTCCAGGTCATGAGAAGCGTCTGCCAGCTGATTCATCCGATTCAGAATCCGCTGATCCGACTTTCCTTCCGCCTTCTGCGCTTCGACAACGCTCTCCAGGTAGCTTGTCACCTCATTCAGGAGCACCGCCCGATAGGCCGCGAGGCTCTCCTGATGCTGCAGTTTTCCCAGTGCCAGCAACAGGCCGACATTTCCCTCCTGAACCAGGTCCTCCGCCGTGAATTCTCCTTCCAGGTTCAGCCTTTCCGCCCCCGCAGGCAGCCCGTTCTCAGGATCCTTTCCTGTCTCCCGCGCTTCAATCTCCCCAGCCAGGTCACACACTGTCTGGAGATACCGCTCGGTCAGTCTCGCTCTGGCTTCCTCGTGTCCTTCAGCTGCCATGTGAAACAGCGTCAGCTCCTCCACCTCGTCCATCTGAGGCAGGTCTGCCAGCTCATCCAGATAGTGCTCCAGACTCCGGACATGCTCATCACCGGCCCCGGATGCTGCCTCCGGCATGTCTTCGTCGTAGACTTCAACCGACATCATATCGAGATAACTGCAGACCATCTGAAGCTTTGTCTCATCGAGGCCTGTGTCCTTCAGTTTCTCCCGCACCTGCTGGACGGAAATCCGGTTTCCGTTTTCCTTCGCCTCGCGCGTCAGCTCCTCAAGGCGGTTTCTGAATGCTTTCGTTTCATCTGTCATCTTTCATCAATCCTTCCCGGCAGCCCGGCCCTTCCTCTCCTGCTGCCATACTCAGGCAGTCCGGCAAACCTCTTCTGCCTGTCCCTGGAATTTCTCCCGTACCATATACGTTCAGGCTGGTCTGCGTCCCTTTCCAGGGTACCGTCTTCACATCCATACAGACTGCGTATCAGATGCCACCTGCCGATATTCAATCTGCCCATCATTATATCAGACAGGTTTGCAAAATAAAACAGCCCCGGAAGTGACACTTCCGGAGCTGTTACGGTTCCAGTGAGAAATATAGATCCGATAACCCGGGTCAGAAAGAACCCTCTCAGGTTCCGCTGAACATCAGGTCACCGTAGGACGGCATCGGCCACATATCCTTGTCGACAATCATCTCCAGCCTGTCAACCGGAGCGCGGAGTTCAGCCATGACCGGTGTGACATCATAGTGATAGAAGACAGCGCGTTCTCTTCCCTCCGGCTTCTTCTCTGCCTCGTCTGTGATCTGGATCAGTTTCTGAAGACCAGCCTTTGTTTCCGCAAGAAGGCCTGTCGATTCAGCAAGCAGATCCTTCTCGACAGATGCATCCGCTCCTGCCTGTGTAAGCGCTATCACGGTGTCCGCCAGGCTTCTGTTCCAGCGGATCACAGCCGGGATGATCGACTTGGAAGCCATGTCAATCATCGTCGCTGCCTCGATATGCGTGTTCTTCGCATACGTCTCATACTTGATCTCAACACGGGAAGCAAGTTCGGGCTTTGTGAAAACCTTGAACTTCTCGAACATGCTGACTGACTTTTCGCTCTCAAGAGCCGGGATCGCGTCAACCATGGAGCGGAGATTCGGAAGTCCTCTTCTTTCGGCTTCCGCCACCCACTCATCCGAATAACCGTTTCCATTGAAGATGATTCGCTGATGGTCGTTCAGATACTGCTTGATCAGGTCATGTACCGCCACATCAAAGTCTTCCGCCTGCTCCAGGACATCGCACGCATCGGAAAATGCCTCTGCCACAATGGTATCCAGCACAATATTCGGGGCCGCAACCGAATCGCGGGATCCGAGCATACGGAACTCAAACTTGTTGCCGGTGAAGGCAAACGGGCTTGTGCGGTTTCTGTCGGTTGCATCCTTCGTGAAGTCCGGCAGTGTGCTGACACCCGTCTGGAGTTTTCCGCCCTTCAGGGAGGAGGTTGCATTGCCAGTCTTCACCAGCTGAGAAACCACATCCTGGAGCTGATCACCCAGGAACACGGAAATGATTGCTGGCGGTGCCTCATTCGCACCAAGACGCTGGTCGTTTCCTGTGTCAGCAGCGGACTCTCTGAGCAGATCTGCATGCTCATCGACCGCCTTCAGAATGCAGGCGAGCACCAGCAGGAACTGGACGTTCTGATGAGGCGTCTTGCCCGGATCGAGCAGGTTGATGCCATCATCGGTCATCAGGGACCAGTTGTTGTGCTTGCCTGAGCCGTTGACCCCTGCAAACGGTTTCTCATGAAGCAGGCATCTCATATGATGCTTTGCCGCGATTCTCTTGAGTGTCTGCATGACGATGTGGTTGTTGTCTACAGCCAGGGATGCATTCTCATAGATGACTGCCAGCTCATGCTGTGCCGGAGCCACCTCGTTGTGCTGGGTCTTTGCCGGGACGCCAAGCTTCCAGAGCTCCTTGTTGACATCTCTCATGAACGCAGCAACTCTCTGGCGGAGGGTTCCGAAGTAGTGATCATCCAGCTCCTGCCCCTTCGGCGGCATCGCTCCGAACAGGGTTCTGCCTGTGTAGACGAGATCCTTTCTCTGCTTGAATGCATCCTCGTCAACCAGGAAATACTCCTGTTCCGGTCCGACAGATGGCGTCACTTTTTTAGACTTGTTGTTTCCGAAGAGTCTCAGCAGCCTGAGAGACTGTGTATTGATCGCGTCCATCGAACGAAGAAGCGGTGTCTTGAAATCCAGCGCCTCTCCTGTATAGGAGCAGAACGCAGTCGGGATGCAGAGAATCGGACCGGCAGCGTCATTGCGCACGAACGCCGGGCTGGTTGGATCCCATGCCGTATATCCTCTGGCCTCGAAGGTTGCCCGAAGTCCGCCTGATGGGAAGGAGGAAGCATCCGGTTCACCCTTGATCAGTTCCTTTCCGGAAAACTCCATCAGAACCGTCCCGTCCGGTCTCGGAGCCGTGATGAAGGAGTCATGCTTCTCCGCTGTCACACCGGTCAGCGGCTGGAACCAATGGGTGAAATGGGTCGCTCCCTTTTCAATTGCCCACTGCTTCATCGCGCCGGCAATGGCATCCGCCACATGGATGTCGAGATCCTTTCCTTCCTCGATGGTTTTATGGAGCTCTCTGTAGACGCTCTTCGGAAGGCGCTGCTGCATCACCTTGTCACTGAACACATCCTCGCCGAAGATATCGGCGACATTGAACCGTTCTCCCGTCTCACTCATACGCTCTTTTCCTTTCCTGTTAGGAATTCTGCCCGCCCGGGCACGCCTCTTTCTGGCGTAGGCGCCCCTTCAACCTTCTTCTTGCCAGCCGCCTGGATGGCGCCTGCGGGCTGAATACGCGAAAAGGGACATTCCGAATCAATTCGGAATGCCCCTTTGCCATCCGTTGCCTGTACTGTACACCTATACGCCGGGATATGCAAGCATTTTTTTGATTTTGCGCCGGAAGGAAAAATTTTCTGATATCTGCCCGGGTTCAGCTCTTTTTATTTCTTCTCTGTCTCCCCAACATTCATGTAGACATCTTCCCTCAGATGGAACCCTCCGTCGATAATCACTTTGTCCATATTGTTCTTTGTGACCGCAACCGGGTCGATCCTGTAGTACGGGACATCCCAGGTCCCGTCGCTGATGGTCCCGCTGACCTTGATCTCTGCATCCTCTCCGGTGATGTCCTCCCCTTTCGCCAGCGCAACGGTCAGCCGGGCGGCCACCTGAGCCTCCTCCTCGACGGACTTGTAGACGCTCATCGTCTGTGTTCCCTCGACGATCCGCTGACAGCCTGACAGATCGGCATCCTGCCCGACAACCGGAACGATCCCCGCGAGCTTGTGCTCCGTGAGCGCCTTGATCGCCTGTCCCGCCAGATCATCATTGCCGCACATAACGCCGTCCACACTTCCTCCGTTTTTCTCGAGTCCGTCGTTGACAGCATCGAAGGCCAGCTCGGCGAGCCAGTTGTCGCAGTAAGTAGAATAGACAATGTTCAGCCTGGAGTCCTTGAGCTCCTGCTCGAAGCCGTGACGGACCTGCGTGGTATTGTTATCGGAGGCAGACCCCAGGATTTCAAAGACATCGCCGCCTTCCGGCAGGGAATCTTCCAGTGCCTGCGCCATCAGGGTCCCGACCTTCTCATTGTCAAACGACACATACAGATCAGTCCCGGCGTTCAGAATCAGCCTGTCATAACAGACCACGCGAATGCCTGCGTCCTTCGCCTCACTGATGACCTCTGAAAGCTTTGACGCATCGATGGCAACGATCACGATGGCATTCATCTTTTTGCTGATCAGATAACGAATCTGCGCAATCTGCTCCGTCACCTCACCGTTTGCGTTCTGAACATTCACCTCCGCGCCGAGGCTCTGTGCCGTCGATACAAAGACATCCCGATCCCGCAGCCATCGCTCGATCACAAAAGAATCGAAGCTGATTCCGATCCTGACAGCGCCCTCTCCTGCCTCTTCCGCTTTCCTTCCCTCATGATCTGTCTCCGCGTATCTGCCGCACCCCGAGACCGCCAGCCCCAGCATCAGCGCAAAGGCCAGTGCGCAGGCCGCGTGCAGTCTCTCCTGTTTTCTTTTTCTTCCGCTCATGATCCGTCCGCCCTCAGATGTTCTCTGTACTCACTTGGCGTCATCCCTGTCTGCTTCTTGAAGATCCTGCTGAAATAGTTTGAATCCGCGTAACCGCTTGCCAGTCCGACCTCCTTGACCGATTCACTGCCCTTTGCCAGCATTTCCTTTGCCTTCCCGATCCGTATCTTCGTCAGGTACTCGATGAAGTTTTCTCCAACCTCCTCCTTGAAAAGCTTTGAGAAGTAGTACGGGCTGACATTCACTTCCTTCGATACATCATCGAGAGAAATTTCCTTCATGTAATTCTCCCGGATGTACTTCTGTGCCTTCTGTACAATGCTTTCCGACTGTTCATCCGCCCTGTCCCTGATCCCGGAGGCAATCTGGGTCATGTGGAGAAAAAACCAGGTTCGAACCTCCTTCGGGCTGACCAGCGCGTTGATCTGCGTCAGGTAATCCTTCCGGTCGTTGTAGGCATAATTGATGGAACCGGCATTGAAGGCATCAAACTCTGCCCGCATGACGAGCTCCAGTGCCTTCAGCCGCATGCTGTTCAAATCACTTGGGTCGTGCTGGAGAATCCAGTTGAAATAAAGGTCTGCCGCAGCCTGCATGCCCTCCACATCTCCCGCAGAAAGCTTTGCAAACATATCCCTCTCCGCTTCAATCGGATAGTCATCCTCATAGACACCAGATGTCACGGCATCCTCGATGTGCGTGACCCGCGCCTTCGAGTTCTCCAGCGCCGCCTGCGCCTCCTGGTAGCTGATCTTCAGGTCCTGGAAGCGGTTCACCCGGCTGATGCCCGCCTTGAATTTCAGCTTTGTCTTCTCCTCCAGCTTGGTCAGAATTTTCCGGGTCTGTTCGATGATCTCGATCCGTCGCTCATATTCGATCTGGTTCTTCTGCGATGGAACGACAACGAGGATCTGGTTGGACATTACCGGACCGACGATGCAGCGGATGTAAGACTTGATGATATCCCGCATGACAGCGTAGTGATCCTGACCCTCCACGCCGCTTCTGACCGTCGAAATCAGCCGTCCGTCCTCTCCGCTCTGTCCGAACCGAATCAGGCATGCGTAGGCGTACTTTTCTGTGATATCCAGAAGCTGCAGGTAGCTGCTGCCGTCTGTCACACGGTCGGACATTACCATCTCCGAGACAAAACCACTCTCCACAACAGGAAGAACAGTCTGAAGCTTTTCCTGAATCCGGAGCTGATCCGAGCGCTGACTGCGAAGCCTGTCCACCTCCGCGATGGCTTCCGTCACCGTGTCGATGATGGTCTGGCGTGAAACCGGCTTCATCAGATATTTGCTGACACCCAGCGAAATGGCCTCCTTTGCATAGTCAAATTCATCATATGCCGACAGGATATAGAAAAGCGCTGTACTGTTAAAGCTGCGGATTTCCCTGATCGCCTGAATCCCATTGATCCCGGGCATCCGGATATCCATGAATACGATATCCGGGTGAAAGCTTTCTGCCTGCTCGATCGCTGACCGTCCGCTCTTGGCCGTCGAGACCGTGATCCTTTCCCCGAACTGTTTCCGGATGATCTCCGTGAACGATTCCAGCATGATCCCCTCATCGTCCGCGATCAGAAGTCTGTACATTCTGTCTCCTTTCGTTCCTTCCAGGCTGCTTCCGGCAACACCGCACTCACCTGCAGAGTATCTGGCCATGCCAGAAGCCGTCCGCAGGTATGTTCTCAACGCAGCGGCAGAAACACCGTCACCTGCGTCCCCAGCCCAGGCCCGTCGCTGCTGACTCTCAGCAGGCCTTCTCTTCCATAGTACAGCGCCAGTCTTGCCATGACGTTGCCCATCGCAACACCAGCCGTCCCGTCATTTCCTGCACCGGCAAGGCTGTCTGGAACAGTCCCGCCGCCGTCCGTCTCAGGCACTCCGCTGCCGTCTGTCTTTCCTCTGCCGCCTTCCATCAGACACATAATCTGATCGGCTGTCATCCCGGCGCCGTTGTCAGAAACAGTCACCATCACAGCCGGCCGGCCGTCCGGCGCGTCCTCTCCATCCGCCATCTCCACATAAAGCCAGATCCGTCCATGCTCATGGTCATCGTGGATGCCGTGCTGGACAGCATTCTCTACGATTGGCTGAAGCGTCATCGACGGCATCGTGATGTCTGACAGACGGATATCCTGATCAAGAATCTTTTCAAAATGAATGTCTCCGGAAAACCTCACATTCAGAATATAGATGTAATTGTCCACAAGCTCCAGCTCCTCCTCAAGAGAAGCCGATCCTCCGGTTTTCTGGACATCATAGCGGAAAAAATCTGCCATCCGTCCAAGATAGTTCTGCGTCCGGTCCGCTCCCTCCAGTGCGGCGAGCTGTGAGCCGGCATTGAGACTGTTGAACAGAAAGTGCGGGTTGATCTGCGCCTGCAGGAAGTTCAGCTGTGCTTCCTTGAGATGAGCCTGCATCGCAAGCGCATTCTCCTTCATCCTGGATTCCTTCTCCATCGAAGCTCTCTGCCGCTCAATATAGTCCCGGATGGAAAACAGCATCTTCCGGAATGCATGAGTCACCACAGCAATCTCGTCGCCGCTTCCGGTCTCCCTGACATCCACATCGAAGTCCCCGGCTGCCACCCTGTCTGCTGCTCCGGCCAGTTCCTTGAGCGGACCGAAAATCGCCCGGATCAGCATGACCGCAAGGAACATTGCCATCACAAAGGCTGTCAGAATCATCACCATGCTGGATGCCTCCAGCACCCCCATCGTGTTCTGCAGCATCTGGTAATTTCTGCTGTTTTGAGAGAAACGCCGGCTGTTCAGCGCATAGACAGCATCGTCAATGTAACCGTTCAGCCGTTTGGAATCGGCATATTTTCTGCGGTATTCCTCTACATTTCTCCCTCTTTTTGCCTGGATCGCCTTCTCGGAAGCTTCGAGATAGGCCTCCGACATCTCCCGGATATTCTTCTCAAGCATCAGCGTCGGGCTGCTGATGTTCTGATCGTTGAAGGAAGTGGTGATTTCTCTCAGATCTTCCTCATACCGGTAGAAATTCTCCAGAGATGAACTTCCCCTCGTACTCAGGTAGTCATACATGGAGGCCCCAACCTTGTCCAGTGTGTCGCTGAGCTTTACAATCGTGGAGTTTGACACGAACACCGAGTCGATTGTCTGAACCATCGTGCGCGTCTGTCGGAATACATAGAGGTTCACCGCAAGCACTAGCAGCATCATACCCACCATGATCATGATCAGGCGGCTCTGGATGGAGCGGTTTTCTCTGCCTTTTCTCATCCGTCCTCACCTCCATCCATATCCTTCGACAGGTTTTTCATGCGAAGATACTGATAGACGTTCTTCGCGTTCACGGTCTGCAGACTGATATTGTAATAATCACTGACATGGCCGGTGTCCAGATACTCATTCAGTGCACCGACAGCACTGTGTCCAAGCGAATCTGTATCGATGGTCAGCGCGGCGGGGATGAGTTCCCGCTGAATGGCAGAAAGCGTCATGTCGGCCGTATAGTATCCGATTACCTGTACACGGTCGACCAGATTGTTATCGATGATCGTCTGGATCGCGCAGTCTGTCTGGACGGATGTCTCACAGATCAGAATATCCGGAACGCTGTCGCCCATCAGGAGGTTGCGGATTGTCTCCTCCGCATCAAAATCCTCGCCGCTGTCGGCCAGCACTGCGCTGAGGGAAATCGTGGCTCCGTCCGCTCCTTTTTCTTTCACGGTCTGAGTCATCTGCGAATAGAGCAGATTCAGCTCCCCCTCCGTATCTCCGTTATCCGTCAGGACGCACACCTTGTTCTCCCCCTTGTGAAGAAGGGAAAGCAGCTGATCGCCATATAGTCTCCCCCGCTCATAATTCGAGAATCCGACATAGCTGATTCTTGGGGAGTCCTCGATGTCACGAAGCAGGGTCACGACCGGAATCCCTCTGCTCTGGGCATCGCTGACGGCAGCCTTCAGATCCTTTTCGGTGCTTTCATACAGAAGAATTCCGTCGACCTGCTCTGCGACGCCTATCTCGATTCCTTCCTCATCGCTGTAGCGGGCTGATGTCTCCTGTCCGCACCACTCCAGATAGGCACCGCTCTCTCCGGCTGCCTTTGAAGCGGCACGAAATACATCCTGCCACATGTCAGAGGTATCAGAGGATATGAACAGATAATGGCGGTTGTAGACAGTGTTGTCCTGAGGCTGCCCGACGATCTGGTTGACATGGTTCTGATAGTAGATATATGTGCCAAGAAGGATCAGCCCGATCACCGACAGGCATGACACAACGGCTGCTGTCACCTTTTTCATCATATTCTGTCACTTCCTGCCTTTTCCATCCAACTCCTGCCTTTTCCTTCAATCGGAACAGGGCTGATTCACGTTTATCCTGCCCGATGCGGCGTCTCCGCCGTCATCTCATGCTCCTCACTCGATGAAACGCGGCCGCCTTCATAAACAAGGCGGGAGTGCCCGCTCATGCAGGCACCCCCGCTCAACAAATCATGATCTGTTCCCGGTCAGGACTGTCCCTCGGTAGAAATGACATCGAAGATGACAGCTGCCAGCAGCACCGCGCCTTTTACAACATACTGCCAGGAATCGCCGATGCCCATGATGGACATCCCCATGTTGATGATTCCAAGCAGGAGAGCACCGATCATGGCTCCTCCAACCGTTCCGGATCCACCGTATGCGGAGGCACCGCCGATAAAGCAGGAACCGATGGCATCCATCTCAAAGGAGTTGCCGGTAGAACCATTCACAGAACCGACGCGGGCTGCGACCAGAAGGCCTGCAAGTCCCGCAAGAAGTCCCATATTCGCATAAGCGATAAAGTAGACCTTCTTGGTATCAATTCCGGAAAGCTGCGTCGCCTTCTCATTGCCGCCGACCGCGTAAAAGTAACGGCCAAATGCGGTTTTCGATGTGATGAACGCATAGATCAGGCAGATTGCCAGAACCCAGATCAGCATGACCGGAATGCCTTTGTAAGCTTTCAGTTTGAAGCTGTACCAGATCACCAGTGCCGCGATGACAAACGCCTTGATGTAGTCGGAGGCAATGCTGTTCTGGCGGTATCCCTTCCTCGCCTTGCTCGCACGGGAGCGTACTGTATTGATCACGACAACCACTGCAATGATAACACCAACAATCACCGCTGTCATCTGTCCCGGCACATAGGAGGTGAACACGTTCAGGAAGCTCTTGTTGGAAATGGCGACCGTCTTGTTGTCCAGGATGACACGGCCAAAGCCACGGAACATGAACATGCCGCCCAGTGTTGTGATGAATGGCGGAATATGCATGTAGCCGATCCAGAACCCGTTCCACATACCGATCAGAAGTCCCATGATCAGACTGACGATGATGGTCGCAGCCGACCCCCAGCCCTTGCCGAGCATCGTCGCCGCAAATCCGCCGACCAGACAGATGACAGAACCGACGGACAGATCAATGTTACCGCCTGTCAGGATGCAGAGCAGCATACCACAGGCCATCACCAGGACGTAGCCGTTCTGAAGCATCAGGTTTGACATGTTCTGCGGCTGCAGCAGCCTTCCGCCCGTCAGCCAGGAAAACAATGCGAAGACAACCACCAGGGCAATGACCATGGTATATTTTTTAAAGAAATCTCTCACTTTCATCGCTTAAAGCTCCTTCCCTTCTCACTTGTTGACATCCATGATGCACTGCATGATGCGTTCCTGTGTCGCTTCCTCCGCAGTCAGCTCGCCGGCCATCTTTCCCTCGGAGAGGACATAGATACGGTCGCACATGCCTAGAAGCTCCGGCATCTCGGACGATACCATGATAACAGCCTTGCCCTTGCTGACCATATCATTCATCAGACAGTAAATATCATATTTTGCCCCGACATCAATTCCTCTCGTCGGCTCATCGAGAATGAGGATATCCGGCTCGGCAAACATCCATTTTCCAAGGAGAGCTTTCTGCTGGTTTCCGCCGGAGAGATTGCCGACCTTCTGCTCGACAGACGGTGTCTTGGTACCCATCTCGTCTTTCATGACTTCCGCCTCATGGACTTCTCTGTCCACATCGATGATGCCATGATTGCAGACCTTATGCAGCGCCGCCAGTGTCGTGTTGAAGCGGATCGACTCCTTGAGAATCAGTCCGTTGGTCTTTCTGTCCTCGGTGACATACGCCAGTCCATGGCGAATGGCCTGCTCGGTATTGTTCAGCGTTACTTTCTTTCCGCCGATGAAAAGCTCACCCTTGATTCCGGTTCCATAGCTCTTCCCAAAGATCGACATCATCAGCTCTGTACGGCCGGCACCCTGCAGGCCGGAGAATCCGACGATCTCGCCCTTGTTGACATGGAAGGAGATGTTGTTATCCACAATTTTCTCCGGGTAGAGCGGATGGTGGACGGTCCAGTTCTTCACTTCCAGGGCGACTTCCTTCGAAACATGGTGTTCTCTCTCCGGATAGCGGTCGTCCATCGCCCGGCCGACCATCCCCTTGATGATCCTGGCTTCTGACATATCGTCGACACCCTTTTCCAGGGTCTCGATCGTCGAGCCGTCCCTGAGGATTGTGCAGCGGTCCGCCACATACTCGATTTCGTTCAGCTTGTGGGTGATGATGATGGAGGTCAGCCCGTTCTTCTTGAACTCCTTCAGGAGATCCAGCAGCATTCTCGCATCCTCATCATTCAGGGAGGATGTCGGTTCATCAAGGACAAGCAGCCTGACCTTCTTGGAGAAGGCCTTCGCGATCTCGACCAGCTGCTGCTTGCCGGTTCCGATATCCTTGATCAGGGTCTGGGCGGACTCTTTGAGTCCGACCATCTTCATATGTCTCTCGGCTTCACTGTAGGTTTTGTCCCAGTCAATGACGCCGTATTTGTTCTTGATTTCGTTGCCCAGGAACATATTCTCTCCGATGGACAGCATCGGGATCAGTGCCAATTCCTGGTGAATGACGACAATGCCGTCCTTCTCACTGTCAGACAGTCTTTTATAATGGCACTCTTTTCCTTCGTAGATGACTTTTCCGCTATAAGAGCCGTAAGGGTACTGTCCACTCAGGACGTTCATCAGGGTAGACTTTCCTGCTCCGTTCTCACCGATCAGTGCATGAATCTCTCCCCGTCTGACTTCCAGATTTACATCATCCAGTGCTTTCACACCTGGAAACTCTTTTGTGATGTGTTCCATCACAAGAATGTTGTCTTCCGCCAATCTGAGGATCCTCCTTCCCAGCAGTCTGCCTCAGGTCAGCCCGCTGCGCGATGCGCAGGGAAATTCTGCTTCAGGCAGGTGGTTGTCCAGCCGGTTCATTCTGATTTTGCCCTGCCAGACAGGTTTCATATCGGATGCCATGATGCATGGCATAGATGGTTTACCTGAAACAGGCGGGATGAATCATCCCGCCCATCCTGTTTCAGCTTGTTGTGCTGTTTGCAGGCATTATGCGCTGCCTGCTGCGCTGAGTCTCAGCCGCAGTGTCTGCAGCAGATTCCTCATTACTGTGCCGGATGAAGATATCCGTCAGAATCCTGTGTATAGTAACCAGTGTCGACAAGCTTCTCAACAGCATTGTCCTTCGTGACAACATCCGGGACAAGGAGCAGAGACGGGATCACCTTATCAACTGCGGTGTAGGACTTGTCATCAAATGTGCAGTCGAATCCGAACTTTCTGCCGTCGATCCAGGACTGATCAACCGTCTCACCGTTCAGGATTGCCTGCGCCAGATCAAGCGTGACAACTGCTTCATTTGCGACTGCCTTGTAGACGGTCATGGTCTGAAGGCCATCCATCAGATTCTTCAGGTTTGCTTCATCACCATCCTGTCCGGTGATCAGAACAGAATTCTTTCCAGCATAGTCAGACTGAATGGCCTGCGTCACGCCAAGAGCGGTGGAGTCGTTCGAGCAGAGTGCTACATCCAGCTGTGTTCCATCCGCATAGTAGGAACCGAGAATGTTCTGCATTCTGGACAGTGCCTTCTGTGTATCCCACTGAGCCGTTGCGACAGAATCGAAATCGGTCTGGCCGGACGGAACCTTCAGTGTTCCCTTGTCCAGATACGGCTGAAGGACGTCCATTGCACCCTTGTAGAAGAAGGTTGCATTGTTGTCTGCCGGATCGCCGGCGGTAATCTCCATGTTGTAGGTCTTGTCGCCCGCATTATCGAGATCCAGAGTATCGACAATGAACTTGCCCTGAAGTGTACCAACGGTGTAATTATCGAAGGATACATAGTAGGTATCATTATCGTTCTTGATCAGACGGTCATAGGCGATGACCGGGATGTTTGCGTCTGCTGCCTCATCCACAACGGTGTTGAGGGCCTCACCATCGATGGCTGCGATGACAAGAAGATCAACCTTGTCAGCGATCATGTTCTGAATATCGGAAACCTGACGTCCGGAATCATTATCCGAATAGGTAACCTCTGTCGCATATCCGGCTTTCTTGAACTGCTCGTCCAGATAGGAGCCATCACGATTCCATCTCTCAAGGGACTGTGTCGGCATCGAGATTCCAATCTTCTTGCCTGCTCCAGATGCTCCCTCGGTAGCTGCCTCGGTCTCGCCTGCAAATGCAGAAACCGATCCGAACATTCCGACGACTGTAGCGATTGACAGTGCGACTGCTAACTGCTTCTTCATCTCATTATCCTCCGTGATAGATGAATGATTTATTTTTTGCCACATTGCACCGTGGCTGTAACTGTCGTTACTATATCATGGTCACATTCACGAAGAAATAGAATTAATTGTTCACATTTAGCCTATTTTTGCCTATACAGTGATAAAAAATACCCTCTGACAGGATAATTTTGCCAGAGGGTGATTTGGAAGCAATATTTTGCTAATGTTAACCGGTTGTTATACAGGCCGGATTAACGAACTGAAAACTTATAGCAGGTCATGGACTGGAACAGCTCTCCGCCCCGGAGGATCGGCTTCAGGAACCCGTCCTGGTTGATCGAATTCGGGAAATACTGTGTTTCCAGACAGAATCCGCATCTTTTTCCATAGACGGCGCCATTCTTTCCCTTCTCCCCCTCTGTAATGAAATTGCCAGCATAGAACTGGAATCCCGGAAGATCTGTGAAGGCTTCCATGCAGATGCCGGTCTTCGGCTGGTAGGCTTCCGCAAACTTCACACGCGCTGTACGTTCCTGCTGCAGGACAAAATTGTGATCGTACCCTCCGACATACTTCAGCTGATCATTGTCGTCTGCGATATCACGCCCGATTGTCTTCGGCTCAGTAAAGTCAAAGGGAGTCCCGGCTACGGGAGCAATCTCCCCTGTCGGGATTGCCTCGTGGTCCCGTACGGGTGTATAGGCCTTCGCCGCAAGCTGGAGAACCGTATCCTCAATGCTGCCGGAATCATGTCCGCCCAGGTTAAAATAGGTGTGATTGGTCAGATTGCAGACGGTATCCCTGTCGCTTTCCGCCTGGTACTGAAGCAGAAGCCTGTCATCCTCTGTCAGCGTATAGGTAACGGAAGCTTTGAAGTTTCCCGGATACCCCTGTCTGAGATCCGCATCCTCGACCGAAAGCGTAACAGAGCTGTCCGTCTGCCCCGTTAATGTGAAGGTTCTTTTGTCAAAGCCATCCGGTCCTGAGTGCAGATTATTCTGATTGTCATTCACAGACAGCTGATAGGTCTGTCCGTTCAGCGTGAAACGGGCTTTGTCGATCCGGTTTCCGGACCGGCCGATGCAGGCGCCGAAATAACAGCCGCCCTTGTAGTAACCATCCGGACTGTCATAGCCCAGAACCAGATCCTGCATCTTTTCATTCTTGTCCTGAAACAGAATCGACACAATCGTTGCACCCAGATCTGTCACCTGAACCTGTGTCCCCTTCCCGTTTCTGATCGTATACAGGGAAAGTGTCTTTCCCTCCTTGTCCGTTCCGAACCTGCTCTGTGTTACAGACATCTCTCTTTCCTCCCTGAAAATACACCCATCCGTCCATTTGCCCCGCGCAGCCTGAATGCAGTGAAAAATGGCGGATGCGCACCTTCGAAGCACACCCGCCATTCTATCACATCTTCACTTCTCCAAACAAGTTTGCCGTCATCTGCGGATGAACGGATTCTCGTCAGCATACGGCAGAGACGCCGGATGATTGTAGCCAATCTCCGCCGGATCCACACCGATATACTTCAGCGCCTCATAGAGGGCCTTCCCATAGTGTCCGAACATCACTGCGCCATGGTGTGGGAAGTTCTTCCCGATCAGCCAGTAACGGTAGAAACGTCCCATCTCATGGATGGCGAAGACACCGATGCTTCCAAAGCTCTTTGTTGCAACCGGAAGGACCTCGCCCTCAGCCGCATAAGCACGGAGCCTGTTGTCTGCCGTGGACTGCAGTCTGTAGAAGGTGATTTCGCCCGGCTTGATATCGCCCTCGATCGTTCCGTCGCACCAATCCTGCGGATGGGTTCTTGCCATGATTCTCTGATAGGACAGATGCGGGCTGAGCAGCTTGCTGGAGCAGGTATTCCCGCAGTGGAAGCCCATGAAGGTATCAGTGAACTGATAGTCGAACTTGCCCTTGATGAACTCGTCATACATATCATGCGGAACGGAATTGTTGATATCCAGAAGCGTGGTCTCATCCCCGCTGATGCACAGACCGATGTACTCAGAGAGCGTTCCGTAGATATCGACCTCGCAGGAGACCGGAATGCCTCTTCTCATCAGGCGGCTGTTGACATAGCAGGGGACAAACTGGAACATGTCCTGGAAGGCCGGCCAGCACTTCGTGGTCAGCGCGACATACTTTCTGTATCCCTTGTGCTCCTCGACCCAGTCAAGCAGCGTCAGCTCGTAAGCCGCAAGCTTCTTCAGCATCGCAGGCTCCTTGCCTTCTGCATATCCCATCTCCTTCGCCATGTCCGCGATGGTCTCCGGAATTCTCTTGTCATCCTGGTGCTTCTGATAGGACTCAAACAGATCCAGCTCAGACTCTTCCTCAATCTCGACATTCAGGTTATAGAGCTGCTTGATCGGTGCGTTGCATGCCAGGAAATTCGCCGGTCTCGGTCCGAAGGAAATGATCTTCAGGTTGCTCAGTCCGTACGCAACCCTTGCAACAGGAAGGAAGTCGTGGATCATATCCGCGCACTCCTCTGCGTCTCCGACCGGGTAGTCCGGGATATAAGCATTGATGTTGCGAAGGGCGATGTTGTAGCTGGCGTTCAGCATACCGCAGTATGCATCTCCGCGTCCATCCATCAGGTCCTTCTGACTCTCCTCAGCCGCCGCGCAGAACATCTTCGGTCCGTCAAAATGCTTGGCGAGAAGGGTCTCGGAGATCTCCGGTCCGAAATTTCCGAGAAAGACACACAGCGCATTACAGCCTGCTTTTTTGATATCCTCCAGCGCGTTCACCATATCAATCTCGCTCTCAACGATGGTGACCGGACACTCATAGATATCGCCCTTGCCATACTTCTTCTCATAAGCCTCGACGAGCGCCTTTCTTCTGTTGACAGCAAGCGGCGCCGGGAAGCAGTCGCGCGAAACCGCGACGACGCCAACCTTGATCTTCGGGATGTTTGATAACATATTGTGTTCCTCCTTGATAAATAGATGCTTGTATCGATATGAATATCTGCAGCTTTTCACGAACCGGATGCCGGTCTGCAGCGCTGCTCTCCGCCTGATTACTCAACCGTCAGATTCTCTCCGACGAGTCCCATCGGGCTCCCTTCCGGCAGTCCGCCCTCAGGATGTCCCAGCAGCCATTTGTTGACAGCCGTCAGATGACCGTCTTCCCCGCCGCTGTGTGTGCCCGAAAGTTCCGTATTTGTGCCCTTCGGAAGAACAACCAGCACACGGAAGCCTTCCTTCTTTTTATTGCACGGTGCATAATGAAGCGTCGTCGCGAAGACTTCGATCGGGACGCCTGCCGGTGCGCGGAAGACCTTGCAGGTAGATGTATCAAAGGTGCCGTCCGACGCGATATCCGTCTGTTTCCCAAGAATCAGATAAAACTCGTCGGCGCCAAGATTGAGCTCGGAGCTTCTGTGATACTCGAGGGCATTCAGCTTATGATTATGCCCGTTGCAGTAGCCGATCTGCACAGGCAGCTCTCCGTACAGCTTTGACTGGATCTCCGATGCCTCCGGAAGCTTCTCCAGCTCCGGATCTCCCGGTACATAGATGGTGCCATCCTCCGGACACGGCGTTTTCTTCAGCGCTTCTACCATCCCGGTCAGATCCACGCCTTCCAGAATTCTGCCGTAGGCTGCG
Organism: Porcincola sp. LCP21S3_C12; assembly: GCF_052118625.1. Taxonomy (NCBI): domain Bacteria; kingdom Bacillati; phylum Bacillota; class Clostridia; order Lachnospirales; family Lachnospiraceae; genus Porcincola; species Porcincola sp. LCP21S3_C12. The sequence continues at coordinate 67,751 of NZ_JBQKGW010000002.1, forward strand.
AATTCCGGATCCGTGATCTCATAGATTTTCATGCTGTGCTCCTTTCCGCGCGGTCTCGTTTTCCGCGTCTTCCGTCACTGAAGCCTTGGAAACAGCTCCTTCAGTGCCGGATAAATCTGTCTGAACTGCTGGTACTTCTCCTCGTACTTCCGGACAAGCGCCGGATCCGGCTCCTCCGTCCTGCTGATCCGGACAATCTTCTCACAGGCCGTCCTGACATCCGGATATTCCCCGCAGGCAACTGCCGCCAGCATCGCGCCGCCCATGGACGGTCCCTCGACACTCTCCGGAATCTCAAGTGTCAGATTACAGACATTTGCGACAATCTTTCTCCAGAGCGGACTCTTCGATCCGCCTCCGACGATCGTGCTCTTCGTGACGGAAATGCCCAGGCTTCTCGCAATCTCGAGGGAATCTCTCAGGCCGAAGGCAACACCCTCCAGCATCGCCTGCGTCATATCCGCGCGCGTGGTGTCCATGGTCATCCCGATGAAGGTGCTTCTCGCAAGCGGGTCGTTCAGCGGGGAACGTTCGCCCATCAGGTACGGCAGATAGAAGACATGATTCTCTCCCAGACGGTCATCTGTGATTTCTGCCTGCTCTGCCGGGTAATCCTTCGTATGAAGAATCTGCTCCGTCCACCACTTGTTGCAGGAGGCAGCCGAAAGCATGCAGCCCATCAGATGGAAGCTTCCGTCCGCATGCGCAAAATCATGGACAGCATTCTGTCCGTTCATGCTGACGAAATGATCTGCGGAGATAAACAGTGTTCCGCTTGTCCCGAGCGAAATGTTGCACTTTCCCTCCCCGACGGTTCCGGTTCCGACAGCGGAGGCCGCATTGTCGCCCGCTCCGGCGGCAACAACTGTGTTTTCCGGAATGCCAAGCGCCTGTGCGATCTCTCTCTTCACACAGCCCGTCTTCTCATAGCTTTCATAAAGCCGGGGCAGCATCTCCTCTGTGATACCGCAGATTCTGCACATATCGTCCGACCAGCGCTTGTGCGCTACATCCAGAAGCAGCATGCCCGAAGCATCGGAATAATCTGTCGAGAACACACCCGTCAGGCGGTAAGCCAGGTAATCCTTCGGCAGCATGATCTTCCTGCATCTTGCAAAATTCTCCGGCTCATGTTCCTTCACCCAGAGAATTTTCGGCGCTGTGAAGCCGGCGAATGCGATGTTGGCGGTATCCTGCTCGAGCCTCTTTCTGCCGATGACCTCGTTCAGATAGTTCGTCTCCTTTGTCGTACGTCCATCGTTCCACAGGATAGCCGGGCGGATGACCTGATCCTGCTCATCGAGCATCACGAGCCCGTGCATCTGGCCGCCGAAGCTGATGCCCGCCACCTGGCTCTTGTCCTGTCCCTCGAGCAGCTCCTTTACGCCCTCAATGGACTGTGTGTACCAGTCCTCCGGATTCTGCTCCGACCATCCCGGGTGAGGAAATGAAAGACCGTATTCCTTCGATACGATCCTGACAATCTTGCCCCCGGAATTCATCAGCAGCAGCTTGACGGCCGACGTACCAAGGTCGATTCCGATATACAGCATCTTATCTCCTTTCTGTCTATTTGTACGTACATATTTGGGGCTATATACGCTCATGTTGTCTGTACTGTTTCCATATTTGTTCTTATCATACTCTATCTTTTGTCTATTTTCAATAATGGATATCACGTTTTTCTCAATGTTACCGTTGTTTCGGAAACGGTCTTGCCTAGGCTTTCCACAAAAAAAGCGGCATGCTGCCGCATGCCGCCGTCTCATTCCTTTGATTGATTCCGCCTGATCCCGAATCAGGTCAGTCCTCTGTCTTCAGATCATCATTTCCGGGGACAATGATCGGAATCGCCCTGGGAATGTTCTCAATTACAGCGTGCTTCCGTTTGCCTCCGAACTCCCCGTCCCGCGTCCAGGAAACCGGCTCGTCGAACCAGATCTCCAGCTTTGATGTCTTGAAGTACGTGATGTTCTTGTTCGGCGTCTTGTTCAGGACACTGTTGATCATGCCCGGGTACTCAACCGCCAGTGCCGGCGAGTGAAACAGGACAACCTCGAAGACCCCGTCATTGAGTGTCACATCCTTTCCGGTGATCCCTTTGAATCCCCCGACAGAATCGGAGTTTGTGATCATCCCAAGGAGAAAGTCGCCTTCTCCGGACATCTCCTGGCTCTCGTACCGGAGGTGATATGCCTTCAGGTTATTCAGGCTCTGCATGCCGCGGATCACATAGGCTGCATGTCCCAGCAGATTTTTCATATCCTGCGGGGTATCGTAGGATACCTCCACAAATGCCCCGAATGCCGCCACATAGACAAAGTAGCTGTCGTCGAGTCTGCCGAGATCACACTGATAGACCGTTCCGTTCATGATTGAGCGGGCAGCTTTTCTCATCTGTTTCGGGATGCCCAGACTTTGAGCATAATCGTTTGTGCTTCCGGCCGGAATGTAGCCGAGCGGACGCGTAAACCGTCCTGTCTGCATTCCAGTCACCACCTCATCCAGTGTTCCGTCTCCCCCGCTGCAGACAATCAGGTCAAATGCATCCCCGAACTCCTGCGTGATACGCGTTGCGTCCTTCGGTTCAATGGTCGGATGGACGACAATCTCATAGTCATCCTTTGAAAATTCCTCCAGGATATAGGACAGCTGATCCCGAACAACACCCTTCCCGGATCTCGGATTGTAGATAAACAGCATTCTCTTCATCGCAGAATACCTCCCTGCCGCTCTGTAATCGGATACTGACTTTGTCTGCTCTCCGTATGAACACGCCACATACGCAGAGGGCGCCTTCCGGATTTCCCGTAAGGCGCCTTCTGATATTCACGATCGCAGCGCACCAGTCCCGCCGGTCTCTCCCTTGCCGCCTCATGCAGCCCACGGAGCCTCTCCGGCATCTGTCTGACCAGTATGTAACGATAGTGTAAAGCTTTTGAATGATGAATGCAAGCTGCAGGTCCCGCTTCCCGGCTCAGTTTCTGGACGCTTCAGCTCCGGAAGCATCCTTCTGGCTGAATCCTGCCCAGTTCTCATATTTGTGCGGATGGTAATCGGTCTGTGCCCAGAGCTTGTCTGCTACCGGCTTCCATGCCTTCGCATAGTCCACACACTTCCCGCAGAGATGCTCTGCGCTCTCCGGCTCCTGAAGATCCGTGGAGTGTGCTCCGGATTTATTGACCATCTGGGTCAGCACGCCCGGGTTCTCCAGCATCGGGCACGGACGAAGCATGTTCTTGTTGAATGGCTGATGTGCACGGTACTGCATGAACAGCGGAGACTGCAGGCATTCCAGGACAGACTTCTCATGGATGTTCGAATCAGAGTAGTGAATGAAGACACAAGGCTCTGCATCTCCATTTGCATTGATGTGGAAATAGTTTCTTCCGCCGGCAATGCAGCCTCCGACAAACTCGCCGTCATTCTGGAAATCCATTGTGTAGATCATCTTGCCACCCTTGTTGGCGCGAATCTCACGGATTCTGTGGTAGATGTATTCACGCTGCTCCGGGCTCGGCATCAGGTCCGGCGCTGCCTTCATGCCAACCGGCATCAGATGGAAGTACCAGCTGAAACGGACACCCTTCTCGATCTCCATATCCAGGAATTCGTCAGACGTGACTGTCTCGAGATTCTTTGCTGTATAGCAGATCGATGTTCCGAAGAAGCAGCCGTGTGCCTTCAGAATATCCATCGCCTTCATGACGCGTGCAAAGACACCATCACCGCGGCGAAGGTCATTGACCTCGGAGAAGCCTTCCAGAGAGATGGAGAAGCTCAGGTTTCCGACCTTGCGGACCTCCTCCGCAAACTCATCATCGATCAGCGTTCCGTTCGTATACGCGTGGAACTCGCAGTCATGATGTTTTTTGCAGAGCTTCAGGATGTCTGCCTTGCGGACAAGCGGCTCACCGCCCGTGAACATGTAGAAGTATACGCCAAGCTCCTTGCCCTGTGTAACAATACGGTCCAGGTCCTCGAAGCTCAGGTTCAGCTTGTGACCATACTCTGCAGCCCAGCAGCCAGTGCAGTGCAGGTTGCAGGCCGAGGTCGGATCCATCAGGATCAGCCACGGAATATTGCAGCCATACTTTTCACGGTTTGCGCGGATGGTCTTGGTTCCGTTGATCATCGCCTCAAACACCAGGTTGAGCAGCGTCATCTTCAGAACATTCGGATCCAGCTCGTCGATCAGCTTGTTCAGGTACTGGTTCCACTTTTCATTCGGATCTGTGAGGAACTTGCGGAACATCGCATAGGTTTCTTTCGAAAATGTATCCGGTGCGAACTTCTCAACTACGTTCAACGCCTCCGTAAGTCCCTTCTCACGGTCTTTGTAAACTCTGTCAAGCATGACATCAAGAGCCTTGCTGAATGCAAGCCGTGCTGCTTTGTGTGTAAAACTGGCCATTTTGTACCCCTCCCAATTGAATTGCAACGAACGCTGCCCCTTATCTGATGCAGCGTCTGGTTCCGAAAAGCGGACCGTCAAAGGTACCGCACAAGGATTTCAACCCCGACAAACAGAAGGCAGGAGCCTCCGACTGTAAAGAAGCCTTTTCTGTACCTGCAGCCATCTCGGTACCCCATATAGGTCCCGGAAAAAACCGCGATAACGGTCGCTGCGGCAAGCACACCGGTTGCCATGTAGATATTGTGGCCGATAAAACCCCAGCCGATGCCGCAGATGAATGCAAACACGGCGACCCCGATGGCCTGGAAGATTGTCCTGGAGACGGAAATCTCCGTCAGATGTTCGTCGATTTCCCGCTCTGTGAATGCTTTAAAGAGCATGTAGGCCGCGATAATCAGAAACAGGACAACCGCACAGAAATAACAGAACTTCTTCAGATCTGTGGATGAAGAATTCCTGAAGAATGTAATCCTTGTCAGTCTGAAGCCTGCAAACATCGACAGGCTTTCAAACACAAAGAAAAAGACGCAGAGCATCAGCAGGCTTCCCGGCCTGATCCGCCGGATCATTGCCCCGTCTTTCTGGGAGATCAGGAATACATTGATTGATAATCCCGCAACCACGAGAAGAATCTCCGCGATACTCAAACATCTACCTCCCAAATACTGTCTGTTGATCAGGCATACTCCGTCTGTCAGGTGAAAGTGTACGGGAATGGCCTTGTATTTGCAAAATACAACCTTTCAGGCATGAAAAAAAAAGGGCGACACTCCGGAGAGTTTGTCGCCCTTTTTTCCTGATGTCCTCTTTCTGTCGCCGGATGACCGGCGTTTTTGCCCTGTAGTCCCCCCGCAGAGGCAGAATCCATGGGGTGCCTATAGAAGGGAAGGCAGAACCGTCCTCAACACCTCCGCCTTCAGCTGCCCCGGAGCAGATTCTCCTCCGATTGTACCGAAGGTGATGCAGCTTCCTGAGAAGTTCCCGCAGACTCTTGTCATGCTTCCAAGGCTTCCCATTGACATTGTGATAAAGGGCCGGTCGGCCCACTCCTCCTGCATCTGGACGCTGGCAAACAAGAGCTCGAGCACATCCTCCCGGTCTTTCGGCATAACGGCAATCTTTGTGATGTCAAAGCCGGCCATCTGCATCCCCGCCATCTTTTTCACCAGTTCATCCGCAGGGGGTGTCCCGTGGAAATCATGGAACGAGCCAATCACGCGTGCGCCACATCCATGGATGTCGGAAAGCAGACTCATTCTGTCCCCCTCCATCATCGAAAGCTGAAGGTCGACCAGGTCGGCCCCTTCCTGAGCGGCGCACAGATTCATCTCCCTGTATAAGTCGAAGGACACGGCTCTGCTTCCGCCTTCCTTCTTTGTCCGGAATGTGAACAGGACTGGCTTGTCCCCTACCGCTTTCCGCAGGGCCTGCAGACACTCCGATATTTTCCGTGTTTCATCGAACGGATATATGTCCGCACGGAGCTCAACGAGATCATAGAAATCCCGTGTTCCTTCGAGCTGGGTCAATGCCTTCTCCAGCTGTTCCGGATCTGAGGCGACAACCGGGACACAGATCTTCGGTATACCGTCTCCGAGCGTGAGACTGCGGATCTGTATCGGCACGACCCTGCTTCCGGAAGGCGTGTTCAGTTCTGATATCATTTCCATCATAATATTATAATCCTCATGCCTGCTGCATCTGCCAGTCGGCGTGCAGGCACGCCGCTGGCAGCCGGACTGATCCTTCCTGGCCGTATAAGTCCTTCGCGCTGCTTCGCAGCTTTGCTGCTCCCGCAGCGCTCGCAGGCATTCGCATTCCCGCGCCGCACTGCGCCGCTTCATGCTCATGCCTGCTGGTGTCGCTTGTCCATCTGCCAGCCGGCGTGCAGGCACGCCGCTGGCAGCCGGACAGCGACGGACTTATACGGCAAAGTATTTCTGGCGGACTTCGGTGACGGGCATGTCCTGCCCGGTCCACAGGCGGAAGGCTTCCGCTCCCTGATACAGCAGCATATACATTCCGTTGAGTGTCCGGCAGCCTCTTGCCTGCGCTTCCCTGAGGAGTCGGGTCTGTCTGGGATTATAGATGACATCGGCGACGACAAGGCCTTCGTGAAGGCATCCTGTATCCGGAATCGGCAGCTGGTTTTCTGCGTCTGCCGGCAGATCCGGTTTTTTCATTCCGACAGAAGTCGCATTTGCAAGAATGCCGGAGGCGCCAATTGCCTCTCCGAGTGCATGTGCATCCTCCAGATCCACCACATCCGCCCTGCAGGCTGTGTTCTCTGTGATAACCTGTGCCAGCATCTCAGCATGACGAAAAGACCGGCTTTTCCTGTTTGCAATGTGCAGTTTTTTCACACCGTCCAGCGCTGCCTGGACGGCAATTGCGCTTCCCGCTCCGCCAGCTCCGAGAAGTGTCATCTCCTGCCCATCTGCATCAACACCCGCCCTTCGCAGCGATTCCATGAAGCCGAACCCGTCCGTGTTATATCCGGTCAGCTTTCCATGGTCATTGACAACGGTATTGACAGCACCGATCATCCGCGCCGCCGGTGACAGCTCATCGAGGTATTCCAGCACAGCCGTCTTGTCCGGCATCGTCAGATTGAACCCAAAGCAGTCCAGGTTCCGGAACGTCCGGACCGTTTCTCCGAGCTGCTCCGGCTGCACGCTGAAGCAGAGGTAGACCGCGTCTATTCCAAGTCTGCGAAAGCTGTAATTGTGCATCTGCGGAGAAATGCTGTGCGCAACAGGGTACCCGAGCAGTCCTCCGAATCTTGTGTGGCCAGTGATCTCATATTCCCCCGACAATCTGGTTTCCTCCATCAGGTATGTTTGAAGAAAGCCTCCGGTTTCATGCCGGAGGCCTTCTGCGTCGTTCTGTTTGATTCTTCAGCTTCTTCTTAAAAATTCCGGAATCTGGATATCCTGCGGCGTCACCTTGCTGGTCGGCGCCTTCAGCGTCGCATTCTGTGTCGGAATGGACGGAGCCTTCGGCGCCGGCTGAGCTGCCGGACGCTGGAAGCTGAACCCGCTCTTCGGTCTTTCTGTCTTCCTGTAACGGAAATCCGTTCCCGCTGCAGGCTGGGAAAGTCCCTTGTGAAGTCCGAGCAGAGAGCCCTGCTCCTCGTTCGGATCCTCGATTCCCGTTGCGATGACCGTGATACTGCACTCATCCGCATAAGTGTCGTCGTACATCGCGCCAAAGATGATATTCGCGTTCTCGCCTGCAAGCTCCTGTACATAGCCTGCTGCATCGCTTGCATCCATCAGGCTGATATCTCCGCTCACATTGATGATAATATTGGTTGCGCCTTCGATCGTCGTCTCAAGCAGCGGGCTTTCAACAGCCTGCTTGACTGCCTCAATCGCCTTATCGTCGCCCTTCGCCTGTCCGATTCCGATGTGCGCAATCCCCTTGTCCTGCATAACAGTCCTTACATCCGCGAAGTCAAGGTTGATCAGCGCCGGGAGGTTGATCAGATCAGTAATGCCGGATACCGCCTGCTGAAGCACCTCATCTGCTTTTCTGAAAGCCTCCGGCATCGTCGTCCTGCGATCCACGACCTCAAGCAGCTTGTCGTTCGGAATCACGATCAGCGTATCGACGTTCTCCTTGAGCTTTTCAATTCCGTTCAGGGCGTTGGTCATGCGAACCTTTCCCTCGAATCGGAAAGGCTTCGTCACGACACCGACTGTCAGAATGCCCATCTCCTTTGCGACACCCGCAATGACAGGAGCTGCCCCTGTTCCGGTTCCGCCGCCCATTCCACAGGTAACGAAAACCATGTCTGCTCCCTGAACAGCATTCTTGATGTCCTCGGTGCTCTCCTCAGCGGCCTGCTCTCCGACCTCCGGCCGTGCACCGGCTCCTAGCCCCTTCGTGATCTTCTCTCCGATCTGGATGACGCTCGGTGCCTTTGACATGGCAAGCGCCTGTTTATCTGTATTGACTCCGATGAATTCGACCCCGGCGATGGTATCATCGACCATCCTGTTGACCGCATTGTTGCCGGCTCCGCCGACCCCGATGACAATAATCTTTGCTCCCGGTTCAGAGTCATTCGACATAATCTCTAACACTGAAGTCTCCTCCTTGACTGATGAAGGTCCTGTATAGGTGTATCGCCTATATCCCTTTCAATATAAGTGCTTTTACCCGATATTGCAAGTTTTTTACCAGATTCAGGCAGTTTCACCCGCACCATCATTTCATTTCTTACTGGACGAGCTGTCCTGTTGCCGGATCGATGACGTTCCAGTATGCATCCTTGATGTTTCCGTTCTCATCGACCGTGCAGCCTGCAATCGGATTCCCGGAAGCATCCACAACCTGTCCGTTTTCAATATGGGCATCGTAGTGCAGGGTCCCATTGCTGTCAAACGCCATCACACCCTTCGTCGAATTCTGGCTGCTGTCTTCGTCCTGATTGTTTTCGTTCTGGCTGTTTTCATCCTGGCCCTGGCCGTTCTCATTCTGGCTGTCTTCGTTCTGTCCCTGCCCATCAGGATTCTGATTGTCCGCATTCTGGGCCTGTCCATCCTCAGCGGTCCCCGAATTCTGATCAGAACCTGCTGATGCGTCAGTCTGACTTGTATCGGCTCCGACGCCCGTGAGCGTCTCTCCGGAATCTCCGCCTTCCGTCTCGTCAGACTGCTTCACGGTCTCCTTGAATGTTATGCTTGTATTCTTTCCTGTGAAGCCTTCCATGTTGAGTGTCCCGGTTCTGGAAGAAATCTTCGGGTAGATCTGGACAAGATTTGCGATCTTCTCTTCCAGATACTCGTCCTGGCCCAGCTTTACCGTCACGCTCCCATAGCGCAGCGTCATGTTCCCGCTGCTGTCGAAGCTGACGCTGTCCGGAATAAAGTCTGACTGAATCAGGAGCTGCGTTATGCTCAGCATTGTACGGAAGGTCGATGTATTGGTAACCGGAAGTTTCTGGTATAGTTCCGGGCTTCCGACATCGACTCCTGTGACAAGCGGAACCCCGCTTCTCACCTCGTCTGTGATCATCTGGACGATCCCATTTTCATCAAAGTACACGTTCCTGCCGTCCACCTGAACGCGGCCGATCAGGCTGCTCTCTACAACCGTGACCTTCACAGAGGTCGGAGACTGAATCGATGCTTTCACGGAAGTCAGGTACGGTGCCTCCGGAGACGCGGCAGCACTTCTGTATTTCCAGGCAAAATAGAGCGTGTTCTTCAGAAGGCTGGTAGATGTCAGGTCACTGCTGATCTGATCCGCACTGTAGCGGTCATTTCCCTCAACCGTCACATGACGGATCTGAAATCCGTATACCACGATCAGCGCAGCAGCCGCAAGCACAGCAAGAAAGATAACAATTGCACGAAGAATTCTGTTCACAGACCTCTCTCCATATCCAGGTGGTTCAGGCAGACCGGCGTTGTATGACAAATGAAAGCCATCGTGCCTGTTTTTATGCCCTCCGCGGTGAAACACCGTGCGGAGGGCATCAGATATCCGGCAGTCTTATTCGCAGCAGGCAGAAATCCCATGGGCCTGTCTGCCGGTCATAAAAGAAGCGCTGCCGGTCAGGTGGCATTTACAGTTCACATGAGAGCGCGTACGTATTCCTTGAAGATTCTGCCGCGCTCCTCATAATTTGAAAACATTCCCCAGCTTGCGCAGGCGGGCGACAGCAGCACAGCATCCCCCGGCCTGGCCAGTGACACACACTTGTCAAAGGTTTCCCGGAAGGTATCACACAGATAAATCTCCGTAAACCCATGCTTTCTGGCACATTCGGCAATCTTTTTCTTTGTCTGTCCGACCAGAACAAGCGCCCGCACCTTTCCTCCGAAGCTCTCGATCCACTCGTCGTAGCTGCTTCCCTTGTCGTAGCCGCCGCCGATCAGGATCGTTGGCCGGTTCATCGCAAGAACTGCCCGGATCGCGGCATCCGGATTCGTTCCCTTTGAATCATTATAATAGGCGACCCCGCCTACCTCCTCCACGAACTCGATCCGGTGCTCAACCGCCCTGAAGGCTCTCAGAACTTCACAGATTTCCTGAAGCGGAACGCCGGCAGCGAGCGCCGAGAGAGACGCTGCAGCAACATTTTCGTAATTGTGCGTGCCAAGCAGCCTCAGCTCATGAACATTTATCACGTCCTGCGTCCTGCCGCTTTTCCGGTCCGCAAGCTTCAGAACATCTCCATCCAGATACATGCCATCCTCAAGCGTGCGTCTGCTCGAAAAATACCGGACCTTCACACGGTCTTTCACGGATTCTCCAAATGCGCGCAGAACATCGTCCTCATAATTCAGGATCAGGACATCGTCCGGTGTCTGGTTCTCAGCGATCCGTTCCTTCACCCGTATGTATTCCTCCATCGTATGATGGCGGTTTAAATGATCGGGCGTGATGTTCGTAATCGCGGCGATGTGCGGGCGGAACCGTTCAATCGTCTCGAGCTGAAAGGAGCTGACCTCTGCCACGCAGACCGAAGAAGCGTCTGTCCTGAGGGCGGCATCCGTATAGGGGTTCCCGATGTTGCCGACCACAAACACATGCTGCGCGCCCAGGTGATGCTTCATGATTTCGCCGAGAAGCGAGACCGTCGTCGTTTTCCCGTTGGTTCCCGTGACGGCCATGACAGTTCCCTCTGAGCAGCGGTACGCCAGCTCGATCTCTCCCCAGATCGGGATACCTGCCTCCCGGATGCGGCAGACAGGCGGTATATCTGTCGGCACCCCCGGGCTCATGACGCACAGATCCAGCCTCCCGATCTGTTCATCAGAAAGCGTTCCGAGCACAATCGGGACTTCCGCCCCCTTCGGCAAGGATGCTCTGATCTCTGCTTCATCCAGTTTCTCGTTGCCATCATACAGTATCGGTCTGGCCCCGATGTCCAGGAGCAGCCCGACAGAGCCAATCCCGCTCTTCCCGGCCCCGACAACCAGTACATTCTTGTCCTTCAAATCCTGTCTCACAATTTCTCCTCTGCCGCTCTGCGGCATCTGACCCCTCCCGATGCATGCTGTCTTCCGCCTGATGCTTCCTGTTCAATCCGGATCGGATTCTGTATCCTGCGCTCTTTCAGGACGCCTGTACATTCCATCCCCGGATCATTACAGACGAATGCTTGCCAGAAGACAAAGCAGGATGGTTACAATTGTAAACACGCCGACGACCCTGGTTTCCGACCATCCGCTGAGTTCAAAATGATGGTGAATCGGTGCCATCCGGAAAAAACGTTTTCCGCCGGTCTTCCGGAAGTAGGTCACCTGAATGATGACGGAAAGCACTTCCACAAGATAAATCAGCCCGACAATCAGGATAAAAATCGGCATCTTCATCGTATATGCACACCCGGACACAAAACCGCCCAGTGCCAGGGATCCGGTATCCCCCATAAAGACCTTTGCGGGATGAACATTATAGAGCAAAAAGCCCAGCAGCGCGCCGAATGTTGCCGCCGTAATCGGCTCGATATTTCCTCCGAGCGTCATGGATGCATAGGTGAAGAAAACTGCAACCGCTGCCGTCACAGAGGAAGAAAGTCCATCCAGGCCGTCGGTGAAATTCACCCCGTTCACGGTTCCGATGATTGCGAGGTAGGAAAGAATGGTTCCAAAAATCCGCACTCCCATCCCCGATATAACTTTTCCTTCCGTGAACGGAATCAGGAAATCGAAGCATTCCGGCTCCCTTACCCAGAGAAAGATCACAAAGATGGTTGTCACAACAATCTGAAACGCCATCTTCTGCTTCGGAAGAAGTCCGTCTGATTTTCTCTTCACAACCTTCAGGTAGTCATCGAGAAATCCGATGACTCCGAACCCTGCTGTCAGAATCAGAATCGGAATAATCCTCGGATAGCGGGAGGCAAAGATCAGCGAGGTCAGGATGACCGATGTCAGAATTGCGATGCCGCCCATCGTCGGTGTTCCGGCCTTCTTGAGATGACTCTGAACACCCTCAACCCGCTCGGTCTGTCCGACCTTCAGTCTGATCAGAAACGGAATCAGAATCGGGCACAGTACAGCCGTTATCATAAATGAAAGAAATACCGCCAGTATGGTATCCAGACTAATCGTCATCTCAGTTTCCTCCTGCTCCGGCGATCGTCACGTCCCCGGCCTGCTCCTTCGCCTGATCCGACACCTCTGCCCCGCTCCAGGTCGAATCAGACTTCTTGTCATCCTGCTCCTCTTCCGGCGGGCTTGCGATATCAGGATTGTCTGCCGGCAGCTGTGAATCCGACTTGTTCTTCAGAGCGGACAGATCAACCTCAATCACATTCCCCTTCGCATCCGTCACAGTCCCTGCATCCTGGTTCACCGTCACGCCATCAATCACATTCCCGCTGCTGTCCACAACCTCGCCCTTGGCATTGACTGCCGCGTCATTGTACAGCTTCCCATCTGCTCCAAAGCACTGGAAGGTCGCGCTCCTGGTTTCATTTTCGACCGTCTCATCCTTCGTGATGCCCAGTTCCTGCAGAAGCTGATCTGTGACGGGCTCTGTCGGATAAATCCCCATATACGGGAACACCTGCGTAGCGATCTTGCGGAACAGCGTCTGCGGATAGGAAGAGTCTGCCTGCTCCTCTACATTCGGCTCATCGATAACAACGTAGATGACCACCTTCGGATCATCGATCGGCGCCGCTCCGATAAAGGAAACCAGGTATTTTCCCTTTGCCCGCTTCCCGGTCTCCGGGTCGATCTTCTCTGCCGTACCGGTCTTGCCGCCTGTCAGATATCCAGGTACCCTCGACTTCTTTCCGGTACCCTGCTCCACAGCCGTCTGGATATAACGTCTGATGTAGCGGGAAACTTCCTGAGATACCGGCTGGCGGAGCACAAGCGGCTCCACCGTGCTGGATGTCGTTCCGTCCGCGTTCAGGATCGCTCCAACCACATGCGGCTGGTAGTAATACCCTCCGTTGATTGCTGCGCTGAAGGCAGCCGCCTCCTGCACCATGTTGACTGTAAATCCCTGTCCGAAGGAACAGGTTGCCAGCTCAACCTCGTGCATCGTATTCTCGTTGTAGATCACGCCGGCGTTCTCATTCGGCAGGTCGATACCCGTCTGGCTTCCGAAGCCGAATGCCTTCTCATACCGGATAAAATTCTTTACACCCAGCTTGGCGCCGACCTCCATCAGTGCGACATTGCAGGAATTGACGATGGCATACTCCAGTGTCTCGTCCCCGTGTCCATAGATGTTGTCACAGTTAATCTTCGTGTCTGTGATGAACAGAGAACCGCCGCAGTAAAAATGGTCCCCGTCATGGACCACCCCTTCCTCAAGCGCAGAGGCAACGGTAATCGGCTTGACAACCGATCCCGGCTCGTAGCTCTGGGACACACAGAAATTCTCCCAGCTTTTATTCAGCGCCTCCACATAGGCATCATTGCCCATCTTTTTAATTTCGTCCTGCGTATAATCCCCGTATGGATCGCTGAGGTCATACTCATGGTTGGATGCCATTGCCAGAATGCTGCCGGAGTTGGGATCCATGACGATCACACCGACGTTCTTTGCGCCTTTCCCGTCCGAATCTTTCGTTCCGTATTCCTTGTCAAACGCATCGATCTGATCCTGGACAGCCTGCTGGATGTTCATGTCCAGCGTCATCTGAACCGTTTTCCCATTGTCCGGTTCAACCGTGGACTGCTCAACCCCGGAGCTGCTGTCCAGATACCCGAACTGTCTGCCGTCGGTTCCGGTCAGCGTTTTATTGTAGTAGTTCTCGATCCCGGTCACGCCATCGCCGATGTCATTGGAAAACCCGACAACATTCGCTGCAAGCGTTCCGAACGGGTAGGTTCTCTGGTATACTTCCTCGAACCAGACTCCCTGGATATCTGCACGCTCATCCTTCTCTGCCTGGAGAACTTTATCGGACTTGCCGCCGCTTTTCTCCGTTTCCTCGAGGTCCTTTCCGGCTCTGTACGCCTCAAAGGTATCTTTCTGGTCTTTCGTAACCTTCTGCACAAGGACCTGGTACCGGGAATCCTTCGTCGCGTCCGAAGTCACAATCTTCCGGACCTTATCCTCGTCCACACCGAATTCCTTCGATACCGCCCGGATGGTCGGTTCGATATAATCCTCATCCTGATTGATCGCATAGCAGTCGAGCACAACATTGTACCGTCTCTCGCTCCGAGCCATGACAATCCCGTTCGCGTCTACAATCTCGCCACGTCTTGCCGGGATGGTTCTGGAGCTGTAGGTCTGCTGAGAAAGGACCTGCTTGGCGTACTTGTTTCCCTTCGAAGCGTTCACCACAGCGATCCGTATCAGAAGAAATACGATACATAACAAAACGAATGCAAATGCGGCTGTCAGCCTCCTTTGCATTCCTCTTGTAAATCTCTTTTCCTTTTTATGTTTCCTGTTTCCTGTGGAAGTCAAACGTTTCTGTCTCCCCTGTTATTTGGAAGGAATCTCTCCATACTGCTTGACATAATCGCTGTCCGGGCTCTGATATGGGACAATCTGACTCTGACTCGGATATGTCATTCCGAGGTCGTCGATCGCCCGCTGCTTCAGCTTCTGCAGATCAACACCCGAAACAATCTCATTGTACGTTGTATCATTCTCGATTTTCAGGTTGTTGAGCTTCGTTGTCAGCTCTGTCACCTGTTTCTGGTTATATGTGCAGATTGTCTGCTGCTTCAGGAAATAGATGCAGATCATGACCGTCGCCACGGCACAAACTGAAAGAAACAAGACATACCGCATGTCCATATGCCGTGCACGTTCACGATTTCGAATGACCTGCTGACTGACCCCGTACACTTCTCTTTCATCTGCCGGGATCACAGCCGCCTTCCGGACCGTATTGCCTTCTGCATACTCAGTATAGCGCTGCCCTCTGCTTCTTTCAAATTGTGCAATGTTTCCTGACTTTGTCTTCGCCATGATTTTTCCATCCTGCATTGTTCATCTTTCTGAAATCAGCGGTCCGGGAAGCGAAATTCAGTCTCCCCAGATGATTTCCGGTCCCTGCCTTGCCCTGCCATTCTCCCCGCAGAAGCGAAAGACCGCCGTATTCTTTCAGATGATTGTCCGTTCAAAGACACGCAGCTTTGCGCTCTTTGATCTTGGGTTCTCTTCAGTTTCCTCCTCCGAAGGGATGATCGGTTTTCTGGTTATCACATGTCCCTTGGATTTCTTTCCGCACACGCAGACCGGAAATTCCGGCGGGCAGGTGCAGGGATTTTCATTCCGCCTGAAAGCCTCTTTCACAATTCGGTCCTCCAGCGAATGAAATGTGATGACGCAGATTCTTCCGCCGTCTGCAAGAAGGTCAATCATCCCGTCAAGGGAATCGCTGAGAACGTCCAGTTCCCTGTTGACCTCGATGCGGATTGCCTGGAAGGTTCTTTTGGCCGGGTGTCCGCCGCCCTCCCTTGCTTTCGCAGGAATGGCAGCCTTTATAATGGAAATCAACTCCCCAGTCGTTTCAATTGGTTTTTTCTCCCGCTCCGCTGTGATGTGCTTTGCAATATTCCTTGCAAACCGTTCCTCGCCATACTCCCTTATGACTCTGGTCAGTTCCTCGATGGAATACCCGTTCACGACTTCCCTTGCCGAAAGCTTCTGCCGCTGATCCATTCTCATGTCCAGCGGTGCATCTGCCCGGTAGCTGAAACCGCGCTGCGCATCATCGAGCTGATAGGAAGATACGCCCAGATCCAGAAGAATTCCGTCTGCCGATCTTACACCAAGCTCTGACAGCCTCTCTCTCATCTCCGAGTAATTGCTTCGGATGATCGAGACCCTGTCTTTATATGGTTCGAGGCGCCTTGTCGCGGCCTCGATTGCTGCGGCATCCTGGTCGAATCCAAACAGCCTTCCCTCCCCGGAAAGCCTCCTCGCGATCTGACTGGAATGCCCCGCTCCGCCAAGCGTTCCGTCCACATATGTCCCTTCAGGCCTGATCTTCAGACTGTCGATCACCTCATTCAACATGACCGGCTTATGCTGAAACTCCATCTTTCATCCTCCTGTGCCGGGCCCTTAATCCGGCGATGAGTCTTACAGACAAAGGTCCAGACCGTCCAGCGCCTCCATGGACTCGTCGATGTTGTCCTCTTCTGCCTGCCTGTCGTACTGCTCCTTTGACCAGATCTCAATCCGTTTCATAGAGCCTTCCACGACAACGTCTCTCTGAAGATGAGCAAAATCCCTGAGCACTTCCGGCACAAGAATCCTCCCCTGCTTATCCATCTCACAGAGTGTCGCGCCTGCAGCAAAATGCCTGACAACTGCTCTGGCGTTTTTGTTTGTAAGTGGCAGTGCGGCCAGTTTCTCTTCGAAGGAATTCCACTCGCTCATCGGGAAGACATAGAGACACCCATCCAGTCCCTTCGTCATCATGAACGACTCACCGAGCTGTTCACGGAACTGTTTCGGGATGATCAGTCTGCCCTTTGCATCCAGGGTGTTATAATTTGCACCATAGAACATCCGAATTCCTCACCCGGAAATGAAGCGCGGGAAAGATGGATTTTTTCCATATTTCCTCCCTTAAGCACCACATTTCACCACTTTCTACCACTACGACTCTTAGTTTAAAGCATCCTAGTGCATTCTGCAATGGAGAACATCTGTTTGCAGTCACTGTTTTGTGCACTTTTAATACTCCTTTTTCTACCACATCTGCCCGAAGCGATGTGTATACTACACATGATGTTGTTTCATGCCCGAAAGTGCCCATCGGAAGTTCTCTTAAAAAAAAGTTCATCTGCAAATTTACAAGTTTTTCCATCTTTTCTATAATGAATACAGTGTCAAAAGTACTTTTGACACTCATATCCAATAAAGAATGCGAAACAAATCGAATGCATTGACAGAGGGAAATCGATGAACTATTTTCTTGACTCCTGGAGACCGGGATTTCACCTCTCTCCTCCGGACGGCTGGATGTCAGACCCTGTCGGTCTGTGTCAGATGAACGGCATCTACCATATCTTTTTCTTGTACACACCAGGTGATCCGACCGGCAGGTCCACGAAAGTCTGGGGACATTTTCAGGGCCGCTCGCTGACGGAGATGAAGTATGAAGGAATAGCGATTGCTGCAGGCGAATACGAGAGGGACGGTGTCTATCCAGGTTCTGCCCTCGTCGATGAACACGGCATGAACCTGTTCTACAGTGGCATCATCCGGTGTGCACCGGGCGAATGTCCGGACAACGAAAACCGGATATCCAATCAGCTTCTGATCTGCTCAGAGGACGGCCGGGACTTCAGCCGCAAAACGCTTCTGCTCTCGAATCCGGATTACCCGGATAACCTGACACTGATGATCCGGGATCCGAACGTCTGGAAAGAGAATGACCGGTACTATATGGTGCTGGCTGCCGGGATGAAGGACAGTCCGCCGGATGATGCTGCAGCGGTGTCTTCATGCGCTGCGAAATCGGACGGATCGGAATCCTGCACAGACGAAGTCCGTAAGAGTCACAGGAGCCGGTCTGGGAACGGCTGTACCCTTGTTTATACCAGTAAAGACCGGATCCACTGGGACTACCTGAAGGAGTACTACATACCGGAAGGTTTCGGGTATCAGTGGGAATGTCCGGACTACTTTCATCTTGACAGCAGAACCGTGCTGTCCGTGTGCCCGCAGGGGCTGGATCAGGAGGACTACCACTTTCAGAACCACTATTCCGCCGGCTACTTTTTCGTGGAAGGAGAGACACGCGGCGGCCAGCTGGTTCGAAGAGAGAGCTTCCACGAGTGGGATCAGGGCTTTGATTTCTATGCGCCGCAGACATTCGAGGATGCAGCCGGGCGCAGAATTCTGCTTGCCTGGGCGGGGATGCCAGATGCCTCCTATACCAATCTCACAACGGATAAAGAAGGCTGGCAGGGACTTCTGACCATCCCGCGCCAGTTGAGTGTCCGGAACGGCAGGATCCTGCAAAGGCCGGTCGATGAGATCCTTGCACTCCGGCAGACCCGGCTTGTGCCGATGAACGGGGAACCGGTCAGCTATGAAAACGGCACCGGAGAGCTGATGATCGGGGACGGAGACGGCAGCGTGCGTGTGCGGATCGGAAGCCTGCTCCAGCCGAATGTTGTAACGCTGCAGTACGAGGAGGGGATTGTCACGCTCTCCCTTGAATCCGGTGTAAGGAAGCTTTCCGCAAGAGCCGCGGCAACAGCTCAGGCGGAAGGAGCAGTTCTGGCTGCCGACAGCCTTGTAGGCAGAGAGGACATCGCAGAAGCAGCAGCGAAAGCGTCCGGCGGCCGGAAACTTCGGCGGGCAAAGGTCGGTGCACTCCGGAATCTGAGGATTCTGGTGGATTCCAGCATCATCGAAATTTTCATCAATGACGGGGAACACGTCATGACAACCCGCTATTATCCCAATCATAAGGATTCAAAAGTCCGGATGGTGAACGCGGAATACGGTCTTCGATCCTGCCAGTCCTGGGAATACCGGGAAATGGATGTTCCGTTCCCGGTCTGACCGCAAACATCATAAACTTGTTATCTGGGAGCTTTCATGGAAATCTATCGGGGAAAGATCCTGCACAGCGGAATCGCTGCCGGGAAGATTCACATTCTGGAGCGCGGGCTCCATGTGGAAAAGAAAAAAGATGTCGCAGATGTGGATGCGGAAGTCAACCGCTATCTTTCTGCGCGCGAGACAGCAGAAAAGGAGCTGATGTGCCTGAAGCAGCAGGCAGCGGATGCGATTGGCACTGAGAACGCCGCGATATTCGAGGCGCAGGCACAGCTTCTCTCCGACAGTGAGCTGAACCGCGGTATCATTGATCTCATCCGCAGCGAAAAGGCGAATGCGGAGTATGCTGTCTTTACGATCGCCCGGAAATACACCGATCTGTTTTCATCCATGGAAAGCGACTATTTCAGTGCCAGAAGCGCCGACCTTCTGGATGTCATCCAGCGTCTCATCCGCCTCCTGAAGGGGGCCGGAAAGAACCGGAAGCTGGCAGAGCCCTCCCTGATTACCGCCATGGATCTGCTTCCTTCCGATACCCTCCAGCTGGACCGCAGGCTTGTGCTGGCCTTCATCACACGGGAAGGCTCTCCTCTTTCCCATGCCGCCATCCTGGCCCGGGGGCTGGATATCCCGGCTGTCAGCGGAATTCCTGTCCGGGAGGAGTGGGACGGGCATCCGGCAATTGTAGACGCTGAGAGCGGGACGCTGTACATTGACCCTGACAGGGAGACAGAGCGCCGTCTGCTGATGCGCCGAACCTCGCTGCTGGAAAACCGCAGCCAGTACCGTGCCATGATCGGTCAGGAGTCCGTTACCACCGACGGCAAGCCGATCCGGCTGTATGCCAACATCGGTACGCCGTCCGATATCGCGTCAGCTCTTGAAAATGACGCGGAGGGTGTCGGCCTGTTCCGGACAGAATTCCTCTGTCTTGGCAGAAGAACCATACCGAACGAGGAGGAACAGTTTCAGAGCTACAGGGAAGCCTGCCACCTGATGGGCGGCAGGCCGATCGTCATTCGTACGCTTGACCTGGGCTCGGACAAACAGTCAGAGCTGCTGAACCTGCCGCAGGAAAAGAATCCGGCACTCGGATTTCGGGGGATCCGGATCGGACTCACGCACCCGGAGCTATTCTCGTGCCAGCTCCGGGCCATCTATCGTGCCAGCATATATGGGAACCTGTCCATCCTGTTCCCGATGATCACCTCTGTCCGGGAAATCCGTCAAATCAAAAAGCTCATCCGCAGTGTGCAGGATGAGCTGACGAAGCGCCAGATTTCCTGGCGCAGCTGTCCGATTGGCATTATGATTGAGACGCCCGCCTCCGCTCTTCTCTCCGACGAGCTGGCCGGAGAGGTTGACTTCTTCTCCATCGGAACCAACGACCTGACGCAGTATACGTTGGCAATGGACAGGCAGAACGGAAGCCTCGACGCCTTCTACGACCCTTACAGCGAGGCGGTCATGAAGGAGATAGAGATAACCGTCAGAAATGGCCACAAGTGCGGCTGTCCGGTCGGCATCTGCGGAGAACTTGCAGCTGATACGACCGTTACCGACAGGCTTCTGAAGATGGGCGTCGATTCCCTTTCCGTCTCCCCGCATATGATCCTCCCGGTGCGGAAAGCCATCCGGGAATCCTGCACCGACCCTGTCCCCGCTTCCTGAGCAGCCCGGTCACTGCTTCCTGTTCGGCCTGGGTCCGTTTTCCTGTGATTCAGACGCCCCGGAGCGTTTCAAATTTCTGCAGGCGGTCCGCTCGTGCCATCCGGGATGCGGCAGGGAGTCAGTCCGGGATGCCTGTCTGAATATCAAGCCGGAACCCATCCCACATGCTGGCAGAAACATTGTAGTCTCTCAGATCCGTAACAATCCTGTGATAGAACGCCTGTCCACCATGCACAATATCGTAGGTTCTCGCATCTCCCCTGGCTTCCAAATGCCGTCCGAAGGAGCTGTTCTCAATATCCTCCGCTCCATAATCATCCGAGGAGCCGTCCGGCCAGAAAATATACAGTCTGGGGATCTGAGGCTCTGAATTATACCGCACATCTCCAATCTGTCTGAGCAGTTCTCTTCCCTGTTCTTCGTAGCTGCACAGAACATGCGCATAGCGCCAGACCGTCCGCGTGAAATCCGAGACGCGCAGCTGCATCAGCCAGTCTTCATCCATCATGCCATGACCGTCATCTTTCGAGATGATCAGAACGATCGGAAACTGCCGCTCTCCCTTGATCGCCGCGGCTACCTCTCCGATCTGGTCCTCTCTGAGAATCCGCCTTCTCCCGGAGCAGGGCAGACCGTTGAAAATCCCGACATTATCCACAATGTTCTTGTAAAAAGCCGGGTAGCTGAAGAACCGGGAGGGAGCATATGTCCCCGCAGACTCCTCCCGGTCAGGCTCCGCATATCCGTTGACCGTCTCAAGCCAGACCTGCGGCTGTGCGCCCCTCTCCGCCTTTCCGCCAATCACGTTCTCGCCGGATGAAGGGGTTCCATCGTAGCTTTCATACAGGTTTGCCTCGGCATACCAGACCCTGCCGCCAATCTCAGGGTCAATGTGGCGCACATGCGCCTTCAGCCTGCGCTTCTCCTCGTTGTAGAGAACCGTCACATTGAAAGCCATGACCTCTGCATGGAAGGAAGATACCTTCTCCGGCATCCCATGGAACAGGCTTCCATATTTCTGGCTGATCCAGCTGTAGATGATATTGCTGCAGGTCTCAAAGAGAAGCTGCACAGACGGCTTTTCCTCCTGCCGCATACGGCTGCCATCCACCATCGTCTTCATCTGAAAAACAGTATGCCTGGTCAGCGGACGGATTTCATAGTGCCTGGACTCCGCATCTGTGTCCTCCCGGCCATCGTTGTAGACATCCCGTTTGCTGAAAACCTCCTCAAGCCTCGGATCGTGGAATACACTGTCGTTCAGAAGCGCGATGATCGTGTTGACATTGATCGGGATTCTCCTCGATTTTGCCAGAAGCTGTCCGATCAGGACCGGCCGCGGTGTACGAAAAATCCTTTTTGCCAGATTCTCCGTATTGACCATATCTTCGTTCAGAATCTTCTCGACTTCCGGATAGAGCTGTGCCTCCCCCAGCTTCAGGCGGAAATGACTCTTCACCATGTCGCTCCATCTTCCGGACTTGTACAGCGCATGTCCCAGGTCCTCGAAAAGCGTCACCATCGACTTGTCACACAGTTCCAGCGTTGCAAGGATCGAGTTGAAATATCTGGAGAATCCCGGATAGTGGCTCCAGAGTTCCTCTCCCTTGTACCGCATGTCATGCTCAACCTCATGCCAGCCTTCAAAAAACATCGTCTTGATCTGGATCTCGAAGGTATCATCGATACACATGTCCCAGGTCTGGGGTGAAATCTCTGCCTTCAGATAAGCAGGCAGACGGAAGACACCGTTAAGCTTCTGCGGCTTGAATTCATCCTCCTCACGCTTGGAGGTTGACCAGTTGACCACATCGAACGTATTTGCCATGATGTTCTGACAGATTGAAATGTCATCATCAAAGTACAGGTTGATGCGCACCCCGATCAGATCCTGAATCTTATGGTCCTGATTATAATCCTTCCGCTCAAACTTACTCTCCATGGAAGCGGCGGTCTTGATTCTCGAAAAACAACGGAAATAAAGGCCGCACTGTTCCATCCGGTCACTTATGATCCGTTTCAGATCCTGTTCCACCATCGGCGGAACCTTCACATTCTCCGCAAGTTCTTCTTTTGTAAAGAGGACCTGGTCTGTCTTCATATCCTCCGGGTCATCTATCGAATAGGGTCTGCTCATCGGTGCACTCCTGTATGCCGGAAGCTGCAGCCATAGCGGCTGCCATCCGGCTGCACATCATTGTGCATTGATCTGATTTCCGTACATATCATAATTCTGCCCCGTCACCGGGTCCGTCCAGGCTACCTGAGGCGTCTGGGTACTGTTTCCATATACAGTAATATCCCCTGCCCCCGCACCGGTTCCGCTCTGTGTGCTTCCCGACGCGGAAGCCTGCGAAGCATTCGTCTGTGCTGTGGGATTGGGTGAATTCACAGACGCTTCTCCCTGTGATGCCGACTGACTGCCGGCTCCTGCGCCGGACGAGGATGCACCTCCGTTCATATAGGGCTGGACGGTGGAAGCCTCATTCGGATACTTCTCGGCATAAGCCTTGAAAATCTCATCCGCTTTTGTGTAATCGCCCTGGTTGTAATAAGCAAACCCCAGGTAATACAAGGCGTTCTTATAGTTGGCTGCCTTTCCTTCCTTGTCTGAGTCGACCGCCTGCTGCAGAGCAGCGGCTGCCCCGGCATAGTCCTTGTTTACATATGCCTGTGATCCCTGCGTGAAGTACTGATTGAAAAGTGCATCTCCGATCTGGGAAGTAATATCATCATACAGCGTCTTTCCGGCACCATCATAATCGTCTGCCTTCAGCTTCCCGAGTGCCTCGACCGTCTTGGTCTGATCCCCCAGCACATAGAGATCCGCAACCGAGAGCAGGCTGTTATAGCTTTCGATCCTGCTGTTTGCGTCATCCCGTTCCTTCTCAGCGTTCTTTGCCGACTGATTGGCGCTGTCAATCTGGTCCTGGAGATCCTGGGCAGTCGCAGTCGCAGTCGCCAGAGATGCATTGGCATCCATGACCGATTTGTTTGCCTCGTCGTTGGCACTCTGCCGCACCTGCGGGACCGTCAGAAACCACACGATGGCTGCCCCCAGAAGAATTCCAAGAAAGATGTTGATGATTGTGGCAACCGTGGAAGAGTCCCGGAACGTTGTCGGCATGATGACAACATCATTTCCAGAAAGATACCGAACCGACTTCTCATCCTCCTGCCCTGCCGCATCGCCTCTTTTTCTCGCAAACGGGCGTCTGCCCCTTTCTCTGCGGACTTCCGTCAGGTATCTGAGTGTCGTTGTGTTGGTGTTGTCGATCTGAGCGGCTTTTTTCAAGAGTCTGCCCGCGCGATCCCACTCTCCGTATTTCATATACAGAAGAGCCAGCAGCTGATACGCCTTGACCATCTTCGGGTTCTGCGCGATCACCTTCTTGAGCTGCATGATGGCCATATCCTCGTGACCGCCCAGGCAGTACTCAATCGACTGATTATACTTGCGGATCGTGGAGTTGATGACATCAAGCCTGTTTTTATTGCTCTGAAGGATCTCCAGGTATTGCTTGGCCAGGTTGTTTTCCGGTTTCAGATTGGTGCTGATCACCCACTCTACTAACGCAGAAACCACCTCGCCGGTCTCAAAATAGCAGAGGCCAAGCAGGTTTCTTGCATCGATATTTTCCTTGTTGAAGCGAACACTCTGTCTCAGAAGCGTCTGGGCGCCGGAAAGGTCCCGCACAGAAGCCTTCTCCAGTCCTCTGTTATACAGAAGATTGGAAATCCTCACAATGCGCTTCTGAATCGAGACATCCGCCCCGCAGTTTCTGCAGATGGTCTCACCGGTCAGTTCTGCCCCACAGTAGATACACTTCATCGGACGTTCTTCCCCTTCTTCTCTTTTTCGTCCTGGATCATCTCTTTCAGAATATCCGTGACATCCGTCAGGTCCCTGCTGTAGATGGCATCCTCTGCTTCATTGACATCCATGGAAGGATGGAATTTTTTCAGCTCTTCCTCGTAATTGATCATACTTCACCTCTGACTATTTTTTCGATCGCGCCGGCAAGGTACAGTGAACCGGCACAGAACAGAAGTCCGTCCTTCTTCCCTGCCACTGCCCTTCTGTATGCCTCCCGGATGTCGGGAACCGCCTCAACCGGGCAGTCCGCATAGATACGGAAAATCTCCGCAAGTCTGTCTGCCGGAGCAACTCTCGGCCCGGCAATCTCAGTCGTCACAACAGCAGAGAAAAGACCGTCTGCGCATAATTCCCGGATCATCGTGTGATAGTCCTTGTCGGCAACCGCGGTAAAGAGAAGGGACACGGTCTGCTTCTTCGCAATCCGCCGGACGGTCCGCAGAAACTGCGCAATCCCATCCTCATTGTGTGCCCCGTCGACGATGACACCGGATTCGACCATCTCCATCCTGCCGGGCCAGCGTGTCATGCCGACCGCTCTGATGGCTGTTTCAGGATGGAAACACCCTTCCTTCTCTCCGAAAAGGGCAGCTGCCTGAAGTGCGACCAGACAGTTCTCAACCTGATAGTCGGCAAAAAACGGAAGACGGACATGTGCGTGTCCATAGTACCTGTTGTCCAGCGTAAATTCAATGCCGTCCGGCATGTAAGAAATATCCGCTGGTGCCTCAGACACGACTGTCAGCGGCGCCTCCTGCTCCTGTGCGCGCCTTCGGATCACATCAAGAGCCTCCCGGACGTCGAACCGTTCCCTCGGAAACCCATCTGCCACGACGGGGACTCCTCTTTTAATGATTCCGGCCTTTTCATAGGCGATCTTCCCAAGCGTATCGCCCAGGTATGCCATATGGTCAAAGCTGATGGACGTGATCACGGACAGGTCGGGATGCCGGACACAGCTGGTGGCATCCAGCCTTCCGCCAAGTCCGGTCTCCATGACACAGACATCAATCTTCTGTTGTCTGAAGATCAGCATTCCCATCGCAAAAAGGAATTCAAAATAGGCAGGATGCATGAAACCGTCCGCCTGCATCTTTCTCACACAGCCAAGGACCTCCTCGAACGCTTCTGTGAACTGCTCTTTCGAGATCATCCGTCCGCAGATTCTGAATCGTTCCCTGACATCAACCAGATGCGGAGAGGTGAACAGGCCTGTGCGCAGCCCCTCTTCTCTCAGGATACGGTCAAGGTACGCGCACACGGACCCCTTTCCATTCGTTCCCGCCACGTGAATCACCCGGAAACCGTCCTCCGGGTGATTCAGACGCAGAAGCAGATTTTCCGTATTCTCCTGCCTGGTTTTTTTTGTAAACCTGGGGATCTGATCTATATACCTGCATGCTTCATCAAAGGTCAATGCTTTGTCCTCGTCAGCTCAGAAAGTCCTTCAGCCGCTTGGATCTGGAGGGGTGCCTCAGCTTTCTGAGTGCCTTTGCCTCGATCTGGCGGATTCTCTCCCTCGTGACATTGAATTCTCTTCCGACCTCCTCCAGCGTCCTGGCACGACCGTCCTCCAGTCCGAAGCGAAGCGTCACAACCTCCCGCTCTCTGGATGTCAGCGAGCTGAGCGCATTGTTCAGCTCTTCCCTGAGCATGCTGAAGGTCGCAGAGTCTGCCGGAGAGAGCGCTGTGTCATCCTCGATAAAGTCGCCCAGATGGGAATCATCCTCCTCGCCGATCGGCGTGTCAAGCGACACCGGATCCCTGGAAATCTTCAGAACCTCCCTTACCCTGGACTCCGGAACCCCAAGCTTGTCCGCGACCTCCGCAGGCGTGGGTTCCCGCCCGAGCTCCTGGAGAAGCTGTCTCGACATGCGGAGCGTTTTATTGATCGTCTCAACCATGTGGACCGGTACACGAATGGTCCGTCCTGTGTCTGCAATTCCGCGCGTGATGGCCTGCCGGATCCACCACGTTGCATACGTTGAGAACTTGTACCCCTTCGTATAGTCGAATTTATCGACAGCCTTCATCAGTCCCATGTTGCCCTCCTGGATCAGATCCAGAAACGGCATTCCACGTCCGACATACTTCTTCGCGATCGAAACCACCAGTCTCAGGTTGGCTTCCGTCAGCTGATTTTTGGCATCCTGGTCTCCCTGCTCCACAAGCTTTGCCAGGCGAACCTCCTGCTCACTGGTGAGCAGCGGAACATTCCCGATCTCCTTGAGATACATGCGCACAGGGTCCTCAGTCGAAACACCGTCCAGGACATCCGTGTCATCCAGCTGTCCGGCCTCCGCCTCCTCGACCTCGGCCTCCTCCATATTGACCTCGTCATCATCACCGGTTTCAATCAGAAGGCTGTCATCCTCATCGACATCCTGCCCTCCCTCATCCGGCATCTTGCCCCGGATCACATCGATATTCTGCTCTTCCAGTGTCTGATAGATGTGGTCTGTCTGTTCTTCATTCAGCGCAAAAGGCTCAAACGCCTTGATAATTTCCTCTTCCTCAATGGTATTCTTGTTTTTCTTTGCTTCTGCAAGAATCTCCCTCAGCGTCTTGAGAAACTGCTGCTCCATGTTATGTGTATCACTGCTGCTCATATTCTCTGTAACTCCTCTCCCGTTCTGTGCCCATCCGGCCTCGTCCGCCCTTCCCGGACTCGGAGCTTATGACTGGCTGCGCCCCGCGCTTTCCTCCACACGCGGCAGCCTTGGCTGACTCTGCCTGAGGGTAATGACCGGTCCGCCCTTGTGTTCGATATAGGCACGCGTAATCCGGACTGCGCCGATCTCATCGTCCTTCGGAACCTCATACATGATGTCAAGCATCATTTCCTCGATGACAGACCGGAGCGCCCGTGCACCGGTATCCCTTTTCAGCGCTTTTTCCGCAATGCATGAAAGGGCATCATCGTCAAACTCCAGCTTTACCTCGTCAAGCTCCAGCAGTTTCTGATACTGCTTCAGAATCGCATTCTTCGGTTCCTTCAGGATCCGCACCAGCATATCTCTGTCCAGACTGCGAAGTGAGAAGATCATCGGCAGGCGGCCGATAAACTCGGGAATCATCCCGTACTCCTTCAGGTCCCCGGGCGTCACCTTTGCCAGAATATCTGGATCGCTGTCATATGCATCCCTCAACTGAGCGCCATAGCCGATGGATGAGGCCTTCGTCAGCCGTTTCTTAATGATCTCCTCCAGTCCAGGAAATGCCCCTCCGCAGATAAACAGAATGTTCTGTGTGTTGATGGTCGTCATCGGTACCATCGCATTCTTGCTCATCGCCCCGACCGGAACTTCCACGTCCGCACCCTCCAGAATTTTCAGAAGGCCCTGCTGAACCGACTCCCCGCTGACATCGCGCTGATTGGTGTTCTGCTTTTTCGCGATTTTGTCGATCTCGTCAATGAAGACAATTCCACTCTGGGCCTTGTCGACGTCGTTGCCGGCTGCCGCCAGAAGCTTTGACAGGACACTCTCGACATCATCGCCAATGTAGCCTGCCTCGGTAAGCGCTGTCGCATCGGCAATCGCCAGCGGCACATCCAGGAGCCTGGAGAGCGTCTTCACAAGATAGGTCTTTCCGCAGCCTGTCGGACCGATCATCAGCATATTGGATTTCTCAATCTCAATGGCTTCCTTTGAGTTTGTGTTGGTACGGACTCTCTTGTAATGGTTGTATACCGCAACCGATATCACCTTCTTGGCATAGTCCTGTCCGATCACGTACTCATCGAGCGCTGCTTTTATTTTATGCGGAGCCGGCAGCTCGCGCACGTCAAAGAGCGCCTGCGGAGCCTTCTCCCCGGCTTCCGCGCCCTTTGTGCGCGCTTCCTCCTTTTTCATGCTTCCCTGAAGGTCTGCGGAAAGACCGGGATCCATCATGCCCATGCCCGGGAAATTTCTCAGATTCCCGAGATTGGACAGATTCAGCATATTCCGGATATTGGGGTCGTTCATCTGGTCAAACGAACGCTGCATGCAGTCCGCACATACCGTGATCCCGCCCGGAATCGTAATCATCTTCCCTGCCTTGCTCTCGGTCCGGTGACAGATAAAGCATACCTTCTCCTTATGTCCGCCCTCCTCGTCTCTGCTGCCGCTGCCTGCTGCATTCTCCTTGCTATCGTCCTTCTCTTCCATTCGGCTCCTCTGATTTCTGTGTACCTGTCACGATGATTATTCCAATATCACCTTTGCAGAGTATGTACGGTCATATTTTCCGTCCTTATCGGCGCGCACGAAGGTTACTTTCACCGTATCCCCTGCTTTCGTCCCCTTCAGCGCGTCTCTCAGATCCTCGACTGTCTCCACACTCTGATCCCCGATCTTTGTGATCACATCATCAGCAGAAAGGCCTGCCTTCTCGGCACCGGAGCCCTCCTCCACAGATGCAACATAGACGCCCTTCGGCAGCCGGTAGACAATCTGATTCTCCTCCGAAATGTCCGCCACTCGGACACCCAGCATCCCTGATTTTTTCTCAGATTCCCCGGATCCTGATTCCGACTGCGTCTCTTCAGCACGCTTCAGGATATCGGATGGTTTTCCAATCGTCTGTTCCTGTGCTGAGATCTCCGTCTGCTCCGTCTCTGCCTGATTCTCAGTATTCTCCGTTTTTTTCTGCTCTGTCTCGGATGTCTTTGCCTCTGCCTGTTCAGACTTCTCTCCGCTTTCTCCGAACCGGCCGCTTCCCCGGCCGCTCAGGATGTGGCCGATTCCGGTTTTCGCATCATTTGCCGGAAGCGCGTACCCCATCCGCTCAGTTGCATCCTGATTGATCTTTCCGGCGTTGATCCCGACGACTTCCCCGTCAAGATTCAGAAGGGCTCCGCCGTAATTGCCATAGTTGATCGATGCGTCTGTCTGAATGTAGTCATTTGAGCCATAGGCTGTCTTCATTGTGCGTCCAAGCGCAGACACGATTCCCTGCGTGACCGACTGCCCGTACCCGAGAGAATCGCCGATCGCTACGACCCGCTCGCCAATTTTCAGACTGTCAGAGTCTCCAAAAGAGGCAACCCGGATCTGGCCCTGCGCCTCGGCTCCAACATCCTGTTTCTTCACAGCAAGTACGGCCAGCTCCGTCCCGGCATCCGCTCCAACCAGTTCCGCATCCGCAAGCGTATCACCGGCCTGGGATTTTGCCCCATTCTGAACCGGCCTGCTGCCGTCATCCTCCGATTCAGGAGCGCCGGCTGTCTCTGAAGAGGCG
This sequence comes from Porcincola sp. LCP21S3_C12, assembly GCF_052118625.1. Taxonomy (NCBI): domain Bacteria; kingdom Bacillati; phylum Bacillota; class Clostridia; order Lachnospirales; family Lachnospiraceae; genus Porcincola; species Porcincola sp. LCP21S3_C12. The sequence goes on from NZ_JBQKGW010000002.1 coordinate 97,405, forward strand.
GTGTCAGATACAGCGGATTCCGTCTCTGCCTCTGTGGCTCGTTCTCCCTTCCTGCCTGAAACAGAGAACCCAACCGTTATATTCTGCGCCTGAGCAGCCAGATACGCGTCTGTCACAATATAGTAATATGTGTCATCCTCATCGATCACAATGCCGGATCCGACATTGCTCGTCTGGATCTGCTGCTCACCATAGAAAAAACTCTGAATCGTCTCAACCGACTGGCTGGTGACGGAAACCACGGAAGGAAGTGCCTCCTCCGCCACATCCGACACATCAAGGGAAGTATTCAGCGAGACTGCATTCTTTCCAAGTTTTCCAGCCAGACTTTCCTCTGACTCCGCACCCTTTTTCTCAGATTTCTGGGCACCCTTCTCCGTCTCGGCGGCATTTGTCTGCTCTGTCTCTGAAGCTTCTGTCTCCCCCGATCCGGATGCCGGCGTGATCAGCGGTGCTTTCTCAGATGATGGCTCCGTGTCCGCCTGCGCCTCTGTCTCCTGCGCAACCTGAAGGCGGGCTTCTGTCTCAACCTGCGCATGGTCTTCCGTGCCTTCAGACCTCCACTTGTCCCGATTGAAAACCGCCGCCGAGATCGCCCCGACGACACCTGCCGTCACTGCAAAGGTCAGCAGAATCCCCGGTACCTTGCTCTTGGGCTTGCTGAGCGGTTCCCCGGTCTGGGTATCAAACTTCGGCTCATCGTCAAAATCATGTTCCTCTGGCGGCTCCTGCACAGCCTGCTCCTGTGTCTTGCCAGCGTCTTCTGCCTGTGAGGCCGATGGATTTTCCTCTTCCTCACCAGCACCATGGGCGCTCTCCAGGCCAGATGCAGACGATCCCGGCGCCTGACTTCCGTCTTCTGGCTCCGAACTTCCGCCTTCCGTCTTCTGGCCTTCTCCTTCAGATACCAGGCTTTCATCCTCCGGAGCCGATGGTTCCGCTGCATCTTGGGCAGCGTCCTCTGTCACTGAAAACGGATCTCCCGATGGCTTTTCTTCCTGCTCATCTGTGAAAGGATCTCTTCCCTGTTCATCCGAAACCTGGTCTTTATCATCATGGATCCCGTCGCTCATCGCTCTCATCTCCTTGTGTGGTTCATTGTTGGCAATCGTTTTAGTCTACCATATCATTGTGTAGAATGTGTGGAGGTTCTATTATTCCTGTTCCCAGTATGCCGGGCTGTCTGTGAGGACGCTCACAAGCCGTTTCGGGAGTTTCCGATACCTTTTCCCCAGCTGATATCCCGCATATTTGCAGCCGCTCTGCCATAAAAACTGAGGAATCAGATATCCTCGCCCGCTCCTGATCAGGTCCGACGTCGTCTGACGGACGAACCGCAGTCCTTCCCTGCTGCTCGAAGCCATATTGAAAATCTCCGGGTAGTCAGCCTGTGAGACACCAAGGTCGAAGTTTCTGTGAAGCTGTCTGATCCCGCTGTAGTGATGTGCATGGTAAACCTGCGCGTCTGCACAATAGGCAATTCTGTAGCCATTCTGAATCATTTTCCCCGCGAGAATCATGTCTTCATTGAAGATGACATTCTTCTCAAAGCCGCCAGTCTGGTCGTAGACAGACCGTCTCCACATCGCACATACATCAGAGCAGAAAAACGTCTTGATGCCAAGCCGGTTCAGATCTTCAGCCGATTTGATGGCAGAGGAGGCTGGATAATTAAAGATTCTGGTTTCCGCCTCCAGCACGCTGCTCCTTTTCCCCGGGAGCTGCCTCGCGTACGCTGCCGCAACCGCCGGATCATCAAATGCGCGTATCAGCCGCTCTACCAGCCTGCTGTCTCTCGGAAGTGCATCCTGTGTCATGCAAAGCACGAGTTCGGTGTCGGTATGCCCGATTCCCAGATTTCTCGTCCTCCCGTGGCCGAAATCTTTCTGCCTGACCTCCAGCACCGTCAGAGACGGGAATGAAGTCTGAAACTCCTCCGCAAGTTCTGCTGCCTCCGTCTGCTGTGCTGCTCCGCGCCTCCGCGGGTCCGGAATCGTATTGATGATCACAACTTCCTCAGGAATGTGCGTCTGTCTGGCCAGCCGGCGCAGAAGCTCATGAAAAAGCTGCCCCGGGCAAAAGGCCGGAATCACAACCCCAACTGTCTTCTCCATCATCCGATACCTGTATTGGTCACAATCTGCTGCGAAATCGACTGAACCGTCGATGTCGGCGTGTAATCATTCTGCCCGAACAGAAAGGCGTGAAGTTCCTTCACATTGGCTGCCAGGTTGACTGGAACCACACAGTCCCCTGCCGGGGTGTCTGCCGGCTGCTGCTCAAACGGGAAGCCCGTCGAATCGCCAAGCGTCAGACCTGACATCTCCGAAACAAGCCCCATGATTTCGGTGTTTGAGAAACTGGTTGAAATGTAAGGAAGCATTGCATCCGCGACCTGAAGCATCTTCGTGGTGCCTTCCTTCTTCGCGATCTCAAAAACCTGCGTCAGAACATTCCGCTGCCGCTCCGTCCGTTTGTAATCGTCACCAGATGTATAGCGGATCCGGCAGTACGCCAGTGCCTGAATCCCGTTCAAATGCTGGTACCCGGCAGAAGTCACCGGCGTGATCTGCGCTCCGGTGACCTGCGCGTTCTCTGTCTGATACCCATTGATATAGGGCAGCTCATCCTCTGTGACATTGATTTCCACGCCGCCGATGAGATCAACTGCCTTTACAACAGCGTTGAAATTGACTGCTACATAGTCTGAGATATCCAGATCCAGATTCTTGTTCAGCATATTGATCGAGCGCTCGGGGCCCCCGAAGAAATAGCATTCTGTCGCCTTTCGGAATTCTCCGTTCGTGTTATCCAGGTAAGTATCCCGATAGACGGAAACCATCTTGACGTCTTTCGTGCTTTTATTGATGCTGCAGATCACGATTGTGTCCGAGTGGGAATCCTTCGTCAATTGTCCTTCTCTGGAGTCAACCCCGTAAATCACAAAGTTCTGGTAGCCTTTTTGAGTCTGGATGCCTTCATTCTTCAGGATATTCCCCAGATGGACACGGTCCAGCCTGGAAAACCGGTACACACCGAACAGGACAGCTGAAAGAATGATCAGAAGAACAAGCCGCACGATAAAACGGCTTTTTCCTCTCTTTTTTGACTTCCGTCTTCCTGACGGGTGAGCGGATTGCCGCGCTGTTCCATAAGCATCCCGGAGCCGGGATGGTTCCTGCGCCGTTCCATAGGGATCCCGGAGACGGGATGATTCCTGTGCCGTTCCATAGGCATTCCGGAGACGGGATGATTCCTGTGCCGTTCCATAGGCATTCCGCGGATGAACCGGTTCCTGTATCGGTTCAAAGACATCCTGCCGGCTGCGCCGTCCCGGCTCCGACTCTTCCTCTGCAGTCCTGCGCTGCGGACGGCGGGCTGTATATCTGGCCTTCCGGCCATCGGCTTCGTCGAAATTCTCGTATCCGCCCTCGTAGCGGTCATCATACGGATCGTTTTCCCACCTGTGCGGCCGGGAAGACTGCCTACTTCCCGGCCTGTCCTCATCCTCCTGCCCATTCTGCCCGTAGAAGTCTTCGTCCCACTCATCCCGGCCGCGGTATCCAGCCTGCTCTGAGTGCCAGGATCCTTCCGGTCTTCCGAATTCCTCCTGCCGGTCATAGCTGTCACCCACTCCGTACCCGTCCTGACGTCTGGACGAAACCCGCCTGCGGCTGTAGGGCTGCTCCTCCTCATACAGGCGGCTGTCCCGATCCTGGTATCTGCTCCCGCTTTCGCGGTTTGATTGGATGCCCTTCTCCCGATTATTTCTTCCGTATGCCATATAAGCCCTCAATATGCATTCTTGTTGACAAATCCCTTGAATACTGTCAGAAACAGAATCTTGATATCCAGTCCGAACGTCCAGTGTTCTATATAATAGATGTCATAGTCAATCCGTTTTCGTATGGACGTATTTCCCCGGTATCCGTTGACCTGTGCCCAGCCCGTCATCCCGGGACGGACCTGATGTTTGACCATATACCGTGGAATTTCTTCCCGGAACTTCTCCACGTATTGCGGCCGTTCTGGTCTTGGTCCGACCAGGCTCATATCTCCCTTGAGTACGTTGAACAGCTGGGGGAACTCATCCAGCGATGTCTTCCTGATGAATCTCCCGACCTTTGTCACTCTCGGATCATTCTGCGTCGTCCAGCCCTTCTTCTCTTCCTCAGGATTCTGGACCTCCATGGAACGGAACTTGTACATCTGGAACGGGCGGTTATGGAGACCGACGCGTTCCTGGCGGAAGATCACCGGTCCCTTTGAGGTCAGCTTCACAGCCAGAGCGGTCCCGATCATCACCGGAGAAAACAGGATGATCGCAAGAATCGACACCACAATGTCAAACAGCCGCTTCACCATCGCATTGAATGTGTCAGAGAGCGGCACATAGCGGATATTCACAACCGGAAGCCCCAGGAGGTCTTCCGTGTACGGTCTGGATGGGATGATATCAGTGTAATCCGGAACAAATTGCGTGTGGACACCGGACTTTTCACATGCGGCCACAATCCGCTTCAGCTTATAGTATTCCGAAAGGCTCAGTGTAATCGCGATTTCATCCAGGCTGTTTTCGGAGAGAATAGGTTCCAGCTCATCCGTTCCGCCCAGGACAGGCACTCCATCGTACATACTGCCCTTCTTCGTGTTATCATCGAGGATTCCGTGAACCTGATACCCCCACTGGGGATTCTGCCGGATCCGGTCAATGTATCCTTCAGCTGCCGCGCTGCAGCCCACCATCATCATGTGCTTGAGGTTCATCCCCCTGCGGCGGATTCGGTGCAGCATCGTCCGAATGACATTCCGCTCGATCACCAGACTCAGAAAATTAATCCCGGTGAACAAAAACAGCATCTGTCTGGAGAAGTCCTGCTGCCGGATGACGTACAGACAGAAGATGAACATCAGAAGTCCGACCATATTGGCCAGGAAGATGTTCCCGGCCTCTACCCGTTTCCCGGATATTCTTCTCGGCTGATAGAGCCTGAATCCGTCATACAGGAGAAGATACGCCGGAATTACAAAGACCAGCGCCAGCATGTAGGTTGAAAATGAAAGCCGTCCCTGCGTCTTCGGCGTCCAGAATGTAAACTGAATCCACCAGGAAAACAGATAACTGAAAGCCGTTACCGCTGCGTCAATCACAACCTGCAGCCTGTTGAAATACTTCTGGTTATCCTTGATCAAGCGTCCTCACCTCCAGGTATCAACAAGCGGTTTCAGTCCGAGCCAGAGCTCCCGCTGAACCTTCATGCAGGCTTTCAGTCCTCCGGGATTCTGAGCTTCCCCAGGCATTCCTGCCCTTTCCCTTCTCACTTTCATACCGGCAGACCAGACAGGCCCCCTGCCCGGATGGATCCCCGCCGACATTCTGAGACCCTGTGCAAGCCCCGAGCAGTAAGCCCTTCCAAACCCCTTTCCGGAAAACCAGCAAAGTTTGATGAGTGTTCCTGCCAGAAAGAGCGGCGCATTCAACGCCAGCTGCCAGGGTGGCATATTCTTATGGATCATATAGAGGTTGTTCCGGGCCGCCTTTTCGACCTTGAAGGCATTATAGCGCGAGCCGCTCGTTGCACTTCCCGCATGCCGGACAACCGCCTCAGGCACATAAAGATTCGTGTAGCCGGCAAGTCTTGCCCGCCATCCGACATCGATGTCCTCCAGATAAGCAAAATGGCGCTCGTCAAAAAGACCGATCTGCGAGAAAACCTCCCGTCTGTACAGCGCTGCCGCCGCACAGCAGGCGAAGCACGCCTCCTGCCGAACATAGCGCGCCGCGCTTTTGCCTTTTCCACGCGCAAAAGCCCAGCCCAGTGCGCAGAAAAAATCGCCCGCATCATCCATTTTCCCGGGATCTGCCAGGCTGACAAGTTTTGAACAGCATGAAAAGACCCTGCTTCCGCCCCTCTCCATTGCCCTGACAAGCGCTCTCAGTGCGCCCTCCTCAAGGATCGTGTCATTGTTTAGCAGAAAGACATATGGCGTCTTCGCCAGCAGGATCCCGTCGTTTACAGCATGACAGAAACCGGTGTTTTTCCGGTAAGCCCGGACGCGGACCTCCGGAAACTGCGTTCGGACATATTCCACGCTCCCGTCCTCTGATCCGTTATCGACCAGGATTGTCTCGAAGCGCTGCTCCGTCTGCTTCCGAAGGGAGGACAGACAGCCATCCAGATACTTCATGCCGTTGAAATTGGGTATCACGACCGTCACAATATTCATATCAGTCATCACTCAGGGAATAATCCCAGCGTTTCAGCGACAGATTCGGATTATAGTAGGGATCTCCCTTTTCGTAATAATCCGGCCATGCCGCTTTCATGAAGGCAGCTTCTTTCCTGAAGCGCTCTGCCTTCTCCTTCGTATACTCGTCGCCTCTTGAGACCGATTCATGATGAATGGCCTGCGCAAACGGATCATAGACGACAAGACAGCCCTTCTCCCGAAGCTTCAGACAGAGATCCACATCGTTGAAGGCTACCGCCAGTTCCTTTCTGAAGCCGCCCACCTGTTCAAAAGCGTCCCGACGGACCATCATCAGGGCGCCGGTCACAGCTGACAGGTCCTGCATGAGCGATGCCTTGTGCAGATAGCCGCCAAACGCGCCGTTCATCCCTGTAAACAGGCTCCCGGCGACCTGACCGATTCCAACCACAATCCCGGCTGACTGGATCTTCCCATCCGGATAAAAGAGCTTCGGACCTGCGCCCCCGACTCCCGGACGCTCACATACCGAAAGAAGCTCCGTCAGCCAGCCGTCCTTCACCTCCACATCGTTGTTCATGAAGACCAGGTAGTCTCCGTGTGCCTGATCTGCCCCTTTGCTGCAAACAGCCGGGAAATTGAACGCTGCACCCTTCCACCTGACAACGCGCACATGGTCTTTCCCCTGAATGCTCTTATAGTAGGAGAGAATTTCACGGGAAGAAGAATTGTTCTCAACGACGATCACTTCATATCGGCGGTAGTCTGTGTGGGCATGGATCGCGTCAATGCACTTCTGAAGCGTCTCCCGCTGTTCATGGTTCGGGATGATGATGGAGACAAGCGGATGTTCCTCCTCCCGGTACCGGACCCGGTAGAACCCGAAATCCGGGCTTACTTCCACGTCCCCTTTCTCGCCGCACCGTTCAAGGTGTGCGAGAAGCGCTCGTCTTCCGGCGTCATAGGCATAGGACTTGCTCTCCGGGTTGTCAGCTGTCGACTGTTCATGGACACGCCATGCATACAGAACACGCGGGATATGCACGATCCCCGGCTGAACTTCCCTCCCGTACCCGCATCCGCATTGTGCCCGAATCAGATCTGTGCACCTGAGAATGAAGTCGTAGTCCTGAGCCCCGTCATACATGCTGTCAAATCCGCCCGCTTCCCTGGCAATCGACGTCTTCACAATCAGGAAGTGGCAGATGTAGTTATTGGATCGAAGCAGGTCCAGATTGAAGTCAGGCTTGAAATGCGGCTGGAAATGCTCTTCCCCGCCCTTCCCGTCATCCCGGATCTTGTCCTCATCGGTGTAGAGCAGAAGCGGTTTCTTTCTTCCGGTCCCGCAGGCGGAAACGATTGCTTTCCAGGCATGATACAGCGCATCGGGCTCGATTCTGTCATCATGATCCATAAAACAGACATACTCCCCCCTCGCAGAGAAAAGTCCGGCATTTGTGTTCTGCGCAATTCCCTGGTTTTCAGAGAGCGGAAGGACACGCACCCGTCTGTCCTTTTCCTCCAGCGCGCGCAGGGACGCTGAACAGCTCAGGTCATCCGGACTGGCATTCACCAGTATCAGCTCAAAATCAGGGAAGGACTGGCTGCACACAGACTGCGCCATCTCCTGAAGGTACCGCTCCGGTGTCCGGTAGACCGGCACAATCACCGAAAAAAAGGGCTCCTGCTCTTTCCTCCCGGAACTCAGATATGTCTCTGCTTCCCTTCTCTGCGCAGCGAGTTCCTCCCCGGATGCCCTTCGCTTTTCAAACCACGGGCCATACGGGACATGCTCCGGTGCCAGACGTTCCTGCACCCTGACAGCGAAGTCATGCAGTCCATAGTGGCGCAGATAGCGGAACGCTTTCCGGATGTAATAGGGTTTGAACTTCCGAAGCATCGAATCCATGAAACCGTCTCCTGCTGAACGCTTAGTGAAAACCTGGATAGTTCAGCAGACAGTCTGCTGCATACTCCATGTCCTTCTCTTCCAGATTGTAGAACATCGGAAGGCGCATCAGCCGCTCGGACTCCTTCGTCGTATAGACATCCTCACCAGAGAACCGCCCGAACCGCTTTCCTGCCTCCGAAAGATGGAGCGGGATATAGTGGAATACACACAGAACACCCTTCTCCTTCATGTACCGGATCAGGTCCGTCCTGACATTCAGGTCCTTTACCTTGATATAGTACATATGTGCATTATGCTGCGCGTAGTCCGGAATATACGGCTGCTCGATATATCCTGCATCAGCAAGCGGTTTCAGCGTTTCATTGTAATAATTCCAGATAGCCGTCCGTTTTTCCTGGATCTGGTCAAATACCTGCAGCTGAGCCCAGAGATAAGCGACATTCAGCTCAGACGGCAGATACGAAGAGCCATAGTCCACCCATGTGTACTTGTCAATCTGCCCGCGGAAAAACTTGCTCCGGTTTGTTCCCTTCTCCCGGACAATCTCCGCACGTTCGCGGTCTTCCTCATTGTTGAATACAATCGCTCCGCCTTCTCCCATGGAATAATTCTTTGTCTCATGAAAGCTGTAGCAGCCATAGTCCCCGATCGTCCCGAGTGCCTTTCCTCTGTAGTAGGCGTTCACGCCCTGCGCGGCATCCTCGACCACCTTCAGGTTGTACTTCTTCGCGATCGCCATGATCTTGTCCATGTCACAGGCAACTCCCGCGTAGTGGACCGGAACAATCGCCCGTGTCCGGTCCGTAATGGCATCCTCAATCAGATCCGCGTTCATGTTCATGGTCTTCGGATCGATGTCGACATAGACAATCCTTGCCCCGCGCAGGACAAAAGCATCTGCGGTCGACACAAATGTGTAGGACGGCATGATGACCTCGTCGCCAGGTTCAAGACTGCACAGCCAGCTTCCCATCTCCAGAGCCGCTGTGCAGGATGTCGTCAGATAACAGTAACGGACATGAAACTTGTTCTCCAGCCAGGCAGAAGCCTGCTTTGTAAAGTTCCCGTCCCCGCAGAGCTTGCCGCTCTCCAGCGCCTCCTGAAAATACTTCTGCTCCGTCCCGACAATGGGCGGTCTGTTGAAATCAATCATGTCAGCCTCCAAATGAAAAAACTGCGATCCCCGCGATCATGATCAGCATGCCCAGGATTCTGCGCTTAGACAGTTTTTCGTGCAAAAGCAGCACCCCGATCACAGGTACAAAGATATAGCTGAGCGGCTCGACGATCGGCGAGTAGGTCAGCGGTACATATTTCAGCGCATAGTAGGTCAGAAAGACCGACACGAAAAAGATGCCGTATGCGCCGGCCACCATCGGATTCAGGTATTCCTGAAGCCTGGTTTTGTGCGTCTTGTTTGCCTCAAGCTTGAGCATCACCTGGGCGATGGAAGAAATAAACACGGAGATGATCCAGATCAGGAGGTATTTCCACAGTCCCGTAAACATCACTGCTGCTCCTCCTTTCCGGCTTCGCCTCCGGCCACAGGGCTTCCGGTCTTCTGCTGCGGCTGACCGCCGCTGACACCGACCATGATTCCGACCAGGATGATGACCGAACCCAGAACCATATTCCAGGTCACCCGTTCCTGAAAGATCAGGACCCCCCACACAAGTCCCCAGATAATGGTGATCGGCTTGTTGGTGAAGGCAAAGGTCAGCGACATGTGCTTAAGCACCTGCTGCCAGGCAACTGCAAATGTGAACAGTGCAACGAACATCAGCCCGAAAAAAAGGATCCACATGGGCGACAGCGTTCTTTCACGGCCTGCCAGCTTGGAGAACACTCCCTGTATAGAATTCACAATCAGGCTCAGGTGGAGCGCAAGGAACCACAGAATGGGCACCTCAAGTCCTTTGTTTTTCTTCATGTTCCGAATGATCCCCCTTCTCCTCTGGTCTCTTCGTTTTTTTTGCCGGATTCCGTGCGTCAAAGCCGCCCTGCCCTCCGTGCGGCTGATTTTTCATTATAGCATCCGGAGCCTTCAGCCGCAAATCAGCCATTTCGGCACGCCGGTATTGATCTCGTAATGACACGTTCTCAGAGAAAGATTCGGATTGTAATGAGGGTCTCCTTCCTTCAGGATCTTCTCCCACTTTTTCCGGAAATGCCGCTTTTCTTTCTCAAAGCGTCTTGACTTCTCCCGGCTGTTCTCATATCCCCGGCTGGCTGACTCATGATGATACAGCTCCGCAGTCGGTTCATAGAGAACATGATAGCCGGATTCACCGAGCCGGAGGCAGAAATCCACGTCATTCAGGGCCACCGGAAATTCCATCGAGAATCCCCCCGCACGCCAGAATGCCTCCCTTGAGACCATCATACAGGCCGCCGTCACAGCACTCATCCTGCTGACGGACGCGGCGCGGTTCATATAGCCCGGATCCTCATTCTTTCCTCCAACCATCATGCTGCCTGCAAAACCCATGATTCCGACGACAATCCCGGCAGACTGGACCGTTCCGTCCGGATACAGAAGCTTCGGGCCAACTGCGCCGACCTTCTCACGCATGCACTGAGACAGCAGCCGCTCAATCCAGTCCGGTGTCCTGACCGTCACATCATTGTTCATCAGAACCACATAGTCGCCCGCGGCCTCCCGGACTCCTTCGTTGATGATCGCAGAAAAATGAAACCCTTTCTCCCGGTACCGGACAACCCGGACCGGCAGCTGCCTGTACAGCCCCTCCTTCAGTGTGTCATAGAACGAAAAGGTCTCAGGCTCACTTGAATTGTTCTCGACGATGATAATTTCCAGTCTCTCCCAGGTCGTCAGGCTGCAGATTGAATCCAGACAGCGTTTCAGCATCGAGGCATGATCCTTGTTTGGAATGACCAGGCTGACAAGCGGACTTTCCGGATGCAGGTACCGGATATGAAAACAGCCCGGTCCTCTTCCATGCTCCACGATGCCTTTTTCCCCTTTTCGGCTCAGGTCACGCTGAAGGACCTGCATGAGCGCCTCATCCCTGGCCTGATGCTCCTGCCGCCGCATCATCACTCCGTCCTGCTCCCGAACTTCCTTCCGCTGCTGACCGGCAGCGTGGCAGAGAATCTTCGGGACGTGTGCCACGTGCTCCTGCGCAAGATCCGTGCAGAGCAGCGTCATTTCATAACAGGCGGCCGGATCGGCCAGTTCCTCCGCCGGCATTCCGGAAGTCCCCCGCAGTATATGCGCAGCCCTGCGAAGGATCCCCGCCTTCACACCAAAAAGAGAGCCGATATAAGGGACCGACCTCAGATAATCCGGATCAAAATCCGGTTTGAAGAGCGGATGGGACAGCGAAAGCTTCTCCCGTTCTCCGTCCTTCACCAGCCTGTACCGGTCCTCATCCGAGTACACACAGCTGCTGCCATCCCGGACTGCATGTGCGAGCTCAAACAGGGCATGGGGCGGAAGCAGGTCCCCGGCTCTCACAAAAACAATGAGATCCTCATCGCCCACCTGGGTTGTCAGGGCATCACACAGTTCCGCATTCAGATATGTCTGCCGGCGGAGCGTTTCTTCTGTTCTGCGGAAGGCTGCCCCCTTCACCGGTTCTCCCTCCGCCCGGAGGATCATCACCCAGATTTTCGGCATGCTCCCCATTCTCAGATTTTTCTGATACCCCATCTCCAGGGGCGAAGGTTCCTGCGCGCGCACCCACCTGTTATAGTCAAAATGGGCATCCGCCAGCTTCTCTGCCGCCCTGGCGGTGAATTCCCTGACCCCTCTGTTTTTCAGATAGACAAGTCCCTTTTGTATTTTCCCTGTCATCACCCTGGTTACTCCATCCGCAGATACTTCAGGTAAGGCGCTCTGGCTTCACGGACCGGATCCTTGCAGGTATACGTCCGCCCTGTCAGCGTCAGATTCGGGTTGTAGAACGGATCACCGGCTTCAAGCTCCTTTTCCCACCGTCTGACAAAAATCCCGATTTCCCGGTGGAACCGTCTGACCTTCTCCTCGCTGTCCTCCGCGCCCCTGGACGCTGACTCATTGTGAATCAACTCGGCATTCGGACAGATGAGAATCCGGTACCCTTCCTTCCGGAGTCTGAGGCACAGATCCACATCATTGAATGTCACCGCCAGCTCCTCATCAAAGCCGCCGGCCTGTTCATAAACCTCCCGCCGCATCAGCATGCAGGCACCGGTAACGGCCGACACATTGCGCGTATGCTCGAAGAGAAGCTCCGGATACTCCCCCGGCAGCTCTCCCAGCTCCTCTCCCTGATATGCATGCCCGGCGATTCCCCCGTACCCGAGGATGACGCCGGCATGCTGAACCGTATGGTCCGGATAGATCAGAAGAGCACCGACCGCACCGACATCCTGCCTTTCCGCATGAGAAGCCAGGTACCAGATGCTTGACGGCTTCAGAATCACGGTATCATTGTTCAGAAACAGCAGAAACCGTCCATGAGCCTTTGATGCCCCGAAATTGTTGATTCTGGAATAATTGAAACTCCCTGTATAGGTATACACATGAATCCGCTCATCCCGCTTCTGAATCTCCTCATAGTACCGGAAAATCTCCGGAGAGGAGCTGTTGTTCTCAACGATGATGATCTCCAGATTGTGGTAGGCGTTGACTTCCAGGAGAGAATCGATACAGCGCTTCAGGTCCCTGACATGATCCTTGTTGGGGATGATCACGGAGACAAGCTCCAGATCCTTCTTCAGCAATGGGATATGTCTGTCCACACTGACCTTCCGCGCATCTTCCAGAACCTCATGATAGAGGATCCTCGGAATATGACGGACAGACCCGCTTCTTTCCTGCCCGGGTCTGACATGCTCCCCCTTGCACAGACGCTTCAGAAACGCATGGGCGCCGTCGCTGTCCAGGCTGACCTTTCCGCCCGAATCCCGCTCCATTTCCTCGTACACCTTTCGGAACAAGGCCGTCCTGACAAGAAAGACATTGCCCATATAGTTAACCTTTCTCAGCAGGATCGGGTCATATTCCGGACGGAATGCCGGGTTTGTCTTTCTGCCCTCCGCATCGATGCAGTCCGAGTCAAAGTACACGAGGTCCACACACCCGCTGTTGTCCTCATTCAGAAGCCTCACGCACGAGGACAGCATATCCGGGGTCAGGGTACAGCCCGGACCTGCGAACAAGGTATACTCCGCCTCGGGGCAGTCCTTCAGCGGCCGGACATTCCGGTAGGTCTGCAGAGACAGAGACTGAACAAAGGCTGCCCGGTCTCTCCCCTCTGCATGGGCATACACACCGATTGTCGGCTGGAAATGAAAGACCTCCTTCGAAATCTTCGCATATCCGCGGGAGGAAATCCGGGTGTGCTCCAGCCACCGCTCGTAGGGGACCTCCTCATGTTCCGGTGCGAAGAAGCGGTCTCTGATGCTTACCGCTGCCTGCTGCAGACTGAAAAGATTCAGATAATTTTTCAGCTTACCCAGATTCATTTCAAACCCTCTTTCTGAGAATCCGCTTCAGTGTCTCCCTGCCGGGGAGGTCTGCCTCCGCGATCTTCCTTGCCAGCCTGTAACTTGTCGTATTCTTCAGCATCTCCATGGAGGTGCGCAGCATTTCATTCTCCTCCCGGAGTCTGTTTTTTTCTGCCTCCCCGCCGCTGCCTCTCACAGCCGGGTTTGCCAGCGCGTAGGCCTGGAAGACAGCGTCCGTATCCTGCGGACTGCAGTTTCTCCGCCGCACCCGCTCTGTGACGCTTCCCTGCCGTCCCTGCCGCATCCACTCTCCATACAGCATTCTGTACGCGGCATTCATCCAGACAATATTCCGGAGCGGCACGCTCAATGCCGCTTTCCGCTTTTCGGAGAGTTCCTGAGGACTGCTTCGGATTTTCTCCAGAAGCGACAGCACCTCGCCGGCGCCTGCATTCGGCGGGACAAGCCAGCCGGCCCCTGTCTTCCGAAGACGTTCTCCCACCGCTCCGATATCGGTTCCGATGACCGGGATCCCGTTCTGCCATGATTCGGAAAGCGTATAGCAGAACGTCTCCCCCCAGATCGGAAGAATACACGCCACATCGATCTGACAGGCCTCCAGCAGCTGTCCCGCGTCCTCCTGCTCATAGACACCGGAGAAATAGACATTCTCCGGGCACTTTTCCTTCAGAACCTCCGGATCCCCGACCTGTCCGAAGACAAAGAAGCGGAAATGCGGGTTCCCGGAATGGATGATCGCGGACAGCAGAGCGGAGCCCTTTGCCCGGGTCACCCCGCCGAGAAACGCAACGTGCAGGATCCGCCCGCTGCGATGGCGAAGCCCACTTTCAGCTTTATTGAGATGCCTGAAAAAGCCGGTGTATACCCGTCCGTCTGTAAAGAACGCCGTCCCCTTCTGAAGCAGAACGCTCATCCGGAACCGCCCGTCAGCCATTCCCGGAAGATCGAAGACCGCGTGAAAGCCACACTGCTGATACCGTCTGTCGCAGGCCGCATCGGCCACATCCGTGCGCGGGATTTTTCGGAGCGGAAGGCGGAACACCTGCCCGCGATGATCTGTCACTTCGGCATACGCCGTTATCTTTCCGCTGTCTTCTCCCTCCAGGTATGCCCAGCCGGTGACATAGTTGAAACCGCCATCCCTTCCCGGCATCTGATCCAGGTGCGCATGCATCCGGTTCGTCCGCTTCGCAGATACGGCCCCCTTCACAATCGCATTTCCCGCCCTTTCCCTCGGGTCGCCGCTTCCGTGCGGTATGACAACGCTCCGGCTCTCCAGCTCCGGGAAAGCCTGCATCATCACGGCCTTTGCGGATTCAGAGGGAAAGATCAGTTTCCCGCAGACTGACAGGGCACGCAGATTCTCCCGTCTCCACCTGTCGATCACAGACACATGGCCGTAGCCGCAGTTTTTGTGGAGGCACAGCCGGCAGGTTCGGTCGTCAGCCGGCGCAAAGCGGCCATCTGACGGGCAGAATCTTCCGTCAGAGTCCATCAGCTTGATCGTCGGACAGGCATAATAGTAGTCATGAAGCGTACAGATAACCGGAATCCCCAGCGATTTCGAGACCTCGAAGATATCGAGCGTCAGCCCCTCCGTATGGTGGACATGGACCAGGTCGATGTCAAATACCGTCAGGATCTGCCGGAGAATCTCTGCGAGCTTCTCGTCCCAAAATACAGGAAACAGAGGCTTCTCCCCGATCGGGAACTTCAGCATCAGCTTCTCCCCGCAGCCCCTGGGGTAGATGGTCAGCCTGAGGACTTCTCCGTCCCTGGCTGCAACAAACACGTTGTAGTCCTTCACAGCGCCGCGGACCAGATCCCGTACGTGGAGCTGTGTCCCGCCGATGTGATTCTTCGCAATTCCCTGAAAATCCAGATGCAGGAAATAAAGCAGATTTCCGGCTCCGTTCGCAAGGCGGGTATGAAGCTTGAGATTGTCCCGGATGTCCTGGTCCGGATTCTCCGCGCAGTATCGGTCATTTTCCTTCATCTGAAGCGGATAGCGCTTTCTCAGAATCCGGTCATGCTCGTCGCACAGCCGTTTTTTTTCATCGCTCTCAAAGGATGCCGTCCCCTTATGATAGATGAAGGTGTCGTCGCACAGAACATGGATGTACCCCACCATCCCGCAGCGGTTGCAGAAGTCGTTTTCCTCTCCGTACCCTCTGCCAAATGTGGCTGCGTCGAATGGTCCCGCCGCCTCGTAGGCTTCCTGGCGGATATACATACAGAAACCGACGGCCACTGAGACAGGCGGATAGCGGCGCAGCGATGTCCGCTCCACAAGCTCCGCATACTCGTCGACATCCAGGCCGTCCGGAATCCGGTTGTCCTTCAGAAACTCCGGTACCGAGGCCAGCGTCGCTGCATTGGAAAGAGGTGTCACCGTTGCGATCCGTACAGAGGAATCCGCACAGCGCTGAAGCTTCTCCACCCACCGGTCTGTCACAATCGTGTCAGAGTTCAAAAGAATGGTATCCCGCTGTGAGTAGGCAAGCCCTGTATTGACATTTGCGGAGAAGCCCTTGTTCTGGTCGTTGAACACCGCACAGATTCCCGGGCACCGTGCCTCCCGTTCCAGATACGGCCGGATACGCCCGTCTGTGCTCTTATCATCGATCAGGATGACCCGGTGCCTTGTCAGATCGGTATGCCGCTTCAGGCTCCCGACGCACAGAAGCAGGTCTTCATAGCCGTTGTAGACAGGAACCACAATATCAACCGGACGGCTGCTCTGTCTTTCTTCCGTCTTCATAGTCTGAATATCCTCTGATACTTTCCGAGCAGGCTCCCTGCCCTTCCAAGCGCCCAGTCTTCACTCCTGAGATCCATCCTTCCGGCGATCCGGATCCTTTCCGGGACGCTTCCCCGGCAGACCAGGCGGTAGGACGGATCTGTCGTCAGGAACTCGCACACCCTCGTATACCCGCCCTCCAGCGGGATCTTTTTTCTTGCCCTCGCCGCATTGACGGGCCTCAGCTGTCCGTCGGGAGAGCTCAGCGCACAAACGCAGCAGGTTCCTTCGACCGGGTCAAAACGCAGATCCCGGACTGTCTCCGGGTGCGGAATGTCAAAGACGGCCTCATATACGCCATCCTTCAGCGAGACCTCCTGCCGCACCACATCCTTCTCTGAAAATCCCTGTCCCCGGTCCATGTAAAGGGTGGAGGTCAGACGGGCCTCCTGCCCGAATGTATGGATATCCTTCAGGTCAGCCTTCTTCTCCGGACGGGCATACCGGGCCAGTTCATTCGCCTTCACCGTCTGCTTTTCAAAAAAGTCCGCCCATTTCCAGTACGTCTGTGCCTGCGCCGGTGTGATCTGGTACCGTCCGAGGAGCTTCTGTCTCGGCAGCACCCGCTCAAGGCTCTCATGACCGGCATACAGCTCGTTGACTGCCCGCCAGAGGATGAACCCCGCCGGAACCGGGAAGTCGAACACCCACTCCCCGTCAATGATCCATACCGTGTCCCCGCTCAGAATCAGGTTGTCAAAAATCAGGTCAATGTTCGCCGGGCAGAGAAAACTGCCTTCTCCGGCTCCGGGTTCTTCTCCGAACACCTTCCGGAATGCGTCCCGTCCCTCTTTTCCGGCCCCGCCTTCTTCCACCTTTCCCTGAAGCAGGAGACTCCAGAGGGCGTCTGTCATCCGGATGACTGCAGCGTCATCATCCGCTTCAGCGGCCCGGGCCACCCGCTCGCCCAGGTTTTCCCCCTCAAGATACCGGTAGAAGAGTCTGCCGTCTTTCTCCTCTCCGCAGAGCATACGGACCGGATATTGTCTTCCTTCCAGAAAGAGCGTCCTTGTTTCCTGCGTTTTTTCATATTCATGCATCCGAAGCAGGTGTGCACGCGCGGCATCCGTCAGCGGCTCCTTTGAGACAACTCTCTGTCCATCCCCCGTTCTCCTGATGACCGTCTGAATCCGGAAACAAGAAGCTCTGTCAGAATTCACTTTCGCGTAGAGTACTTCGCTTCCCCCGCCGGTTTCCTCCGGGGGCTCCAGCCGTTCAGACGCCGACAGCTCCACAAGAAATGAATTCATAAATGAAGCCAGCACACCTTCTTTCTGAAGGCTGGCGGCCATCTCGCACTCCGGAAAAAGCTCCAGCCTCCGGGCATCAAAATTCCACCGGTTCCGGTCATAGGAAGCTGCAGACAGCGTCTCGTCCGTGAAAACTTCTCCGGGAAACTTGTAGTCAGGGGACGGGTAGTAAAACCGCCGGACACGGAGACCGCAGTCTGACGCGAGGTCCAGCCACTCCGCCCTGGAAAAGGTCCGCACGCCTGAGCCCTGCCGGTATCCCTTCAGACCCTCCATATAGTTGCCAGTGTGGTCCTCCGGTGCCCCGGCAAAATACTTCAGTCCAAGCCGGTTCTCAATCGCAACCAGAAGGACCCCGTCCTCTTTCAGGAAACCGGCGCAGCGTCTGAGGAAGGTCCGGTAAGGCTGCCCCTCCTTTGTGAAGGATCCCGCATACTCGAAGACCCCGTTCAGAATCACATAGTCAAAAAGGCCGGGAAACTTCATCTCATTGAGATTCCCGACCATAATCTTCAGATTGTCTGCACACCTGTGCCGCTCATAGTTGATCATACAGCGCCGCTTCGACAGATCGACACTCGTCACAGACGCCATTTTTTTGCAGAGAATCCCCGTCACTGCGCCAGGTCCGGCCCCTATCTCGAGCGCAGCGGCATCCTTTCTGAAGGGATACCAGGAAAGAATGTTCTCACGGACAGGGGACAAGTGGTAAAGATATGCAAATCCATCGGTCTCATTTCCAGTCCGGTATGCCTCGTCGATGACTCCGTAGAGCATATCCTGCGCATCCGACTGGCTGCCCGGGGCTTCTGCCGCTTTCCTGGCTGCTGTCAGCTTTCTGACATCCCCAAGAATCCGATCCTCCACGTCCCCGTCAGAGTACTGGTCGCTTCCACGATAATAATCCAAATTCAGCTCTGCCATCTCATATCTCCGGATCCAGCACGCAGGTGCTGTTCATGTCATAGAAACCGACTGTGTCACGATTCGATACAACTGTCAGCGATATGACATCATAGAGTCTGTGGAACACCCGGAACATCCCGTCCTGATAACCGGTACATCCCAGCGAAAGCAGGTATTCCCCGCCCTGCAGGTCAATCCTCTGAGTAAACTCCACCACATGTTCATCGCCGTCGTGCATCGTCGGAACCGGGACACGTTCCATCGTCGTGTTTGTCCCGCAGATCTCAATGCCCTTCATGTTCTTGATTGTAAAAGCGAAGATCGGCTCCAGAATGTCCGCATGCGCCCGGATTTTCATCCTGACCGTGAACATGGTTCCCTTCAGAAAGTTGGAGGTCATCAGTCCGTTCTCATCCAGAAGCGCATAGTCGACAATCTCTCCATTTTTTTCCCCGTACTCGACCAGGCTGGGGTTGACCGGATATCTGCTCTTCCACAGACCGGCACCGCTGCCGGTTCCCTGTATCCCCGCCTTCTCCCCGTCTGCTGCCTCCGGCTGTTCCGCGGTCTTCTCCTCATACTGACCGACCAGCACCTTTTTGTACAGGTCTATGGCCTCCTTCGGCGTCCCATCGTAGATCAGGTCGCCCTGATTGAGCAGAATTGCCCTGTCGCAGTACCGGGAGATCGCTGAGAGGTCATGCGATACGAACAGGATGGTCTTCCCCGCCCGCCGAAACTCCTCGAACTTCCGGTAACACTTGGACTGAAAGAAAACGTCCCCGACTGACAGAGCTTCATCGACAATCAGGATCTCCGGATCGATATTGATTGCAACCGCAAAGGCCAGCCGGACAAACATGCCGGAGGAGTAGGATTTGACCGGCTGGTTGATGTAATCCCCGATATCCGCAAAGCGGATGATATCATCCAGCCGGGCATCGATCTCCTCCTTCGTGAAACCGATCATCGCCCCGTTCAGATAGACATTCTCAATTCCCGTGTATTCCATGTTGAAGCCGGCTCCCAGCTCCAGCAGGGCGGAAATCCTGCCGTCGACACGGATGCTTCCTGCAGTCGGTGTCAGAACACCGGTGATCAGCTTGAGCATGGTCGACTTTCCGGAGCCATTCGTTCCGATGATGCCGACCGTCTCGCCCCGTTTCACCCGGAAGCTGACATGATTTAATGCATATTTTTTCTTGTAGGTCTTCTTTCTGTCAAGTCCCAGCGTCTCCCAGAGCCTGTCTCTCTGCCGCTCATACAGGCGGTAGACCTTCGTGACATCACATACCTCGATGGCGGTATCATCAATGTTCCGCTTCTGAAGCCCTTCCGCCTCTTTTTGTTTCTTCCCGAATCGATGCAAGTTAGAACTCTCCTTCTCGCCGGACATCACAGAACGTCCGCAAAATGGCCCCTGGATCGTCTGAATGTCCTTGTCCCCCACAGATAAGCAAGAATCGTGAAGATCCAGAACCAGGCTGTCAGCGCCGGATGATGCCAGAACGGAACATGCCCGATCAGGCTGTCCCGGTACCCGTAACAGATATAGTACATGGGGTTCAGCTTGAAGATCCAGCAGACCATCTTCGGCAGACGCGGCGCAATGTCTGCAAAATTCCACATAATCGGTGTGAACCATACCCCGACCTGAAGAGCGATCGCCACAATCTGGACATTATCGCGAAACAGGACAGAAATGGCGGCTGTCCCATAGGACAAACTCAGCACCAGGATGAACATGCAGCCTGAGTAGTAAAGCAGCTGAAAGCTGTACCAGCCCGGAAATTTTCCGTAGAGACAGTACAGCACATACGTCAGCACCACGAAGAACACATGTACATACAGCGCCGAACACGCCTTTACAATCGGGAGAATCTCAATCCGGAACACAACCTTCTTGACAAGATAGCTGTATTCGACCAGCGAGTTGGTACCGCCGGTCAGCGCATCGTTGAAATAGAACCACGGGACCAGCCCTGCCAGCATCCACAGAATAAAGGGGACCCCGCCGTAGCTCTGCGTCTGCCTGAGTCCGACCTGAAAGACAAACCAGTACATCAGGACGGTGACGACAGGCTGAACCAGTGCCCAGAGAATTCCCATATAGGAACCGGCAAACTTCTTGCGAAAGTCATTCTTTGCCAGTGTCACGATCAGTTTTCGTTCTGTTATCAGATATTTCAGCATGCTTTGATCTTTCTGAATAGAATGTTCTGTACTTCATCGCGCCGTGAAAGGCATAACTGATAAAGCAGAGGCAGCTTTTTGGAATCGACATGCCCATACAGCGGTAGGAACGCCAGGTCATGCGCGCACTCTTCAGTTTGCTGCCGCTCTTTCCGCTCTCAGAAATCCGGTAGTACAGAAGTGGTTCGCTGACCCCGCAGGCCGTCTTGTATCGCCGGATGATACTCATCCATGTAATGTAATCTTCGTGCGCTCCCTCACAGGCCATCGGAAACTGCCGGACCACTGATGTCAATGCCACAACGGAGGAACAGTTGATCGGATTCTGCCGAAGAAGATCCTTTTCCGTCAGAAGCTCCTTCACACCGATGACGTGACCGGTCAGACTTCCGTCCGGGTTCATCAGCTCCCTCCCTGTGCAGCAGAGGACGCAGCCCGTCTGGTAGATCCGGGCAAACTGCTTCTTCAGCTTATCCTTCGCCCATATATCATCGGCGTCCAGATAGGCAATATACTGGCCGCGTGCCAGCAGTGCCCCGCGGTTGCGCGTTTTTGCCACGCCAAGACGCTTCTCATTCCGATAGAAATGAACCCTTGCATCGCCCTTGTACCGTTCCTGTACACTCCCTATGTCATCTCTTGATCCATCATCCAGAACCAGCACTTCCAGACGCTGCACGGAGCCTCTGCCGATCTGCTGCGAGGACTCGAAGTGCAGACCCTGCATGAGTGCACTGTCAATTGCAGACGGAAGGGTATCTGCGGCATTATAGCACGGAATGATAACAGAAACCAGAAGTCCCGGCTCATGTCCGGCCATCACATCCACCGCCCGCACGCCTTTCGGGAGTGCTGCCGCGCTTTCCCAGCTTTCTCCAAGTTCCCCCTGGCGCACCTGGTCGATCTCCTGCTGCCACTTCAGTTCATCCACGGTATGCTGAACTTCCATTTCCAGCTGCCTGCGGCTCTGACTGTCCTGGTCGGGCAATGCTGTCTTCTGTGACTGGTCTACACCCTCTGTATTCTCCTTCTGGAATATAACCTTTACAGTCGCAGCAACCAGCTGAAAATCCAGCCAGAGGGAGTAATTCTCGATGTAAGTCAGATCCAGTTTCAGTTTATCGTAGGGCTTTGTATTGTACTTGCCATAGACCTGCGCGTACCCTGTCAGGCCGGCCTTCATCTTCAGACGATATGTAAATTCCGGGATTTCCTTCTCATACTGAGCAGCGATTTCAGGGCGCTCCGGTCTCGGTCCGACGATCGACATCTCGCCCTTGATGATGTTGAACAGCTGAGGAAGCTCGTCAAAATGAATTTTCCGGATCACTCTGCCGACCGGTGTCACACGCCGGTCTCCCTTTGCGGCAAGTCTCGCTCCATTTTTTTCTGAATCAACACTCATCGATCTGAACTTGATGATCTGGAAAACCTTCCCATCCTTTGTCAGACGATCCTGTCTGTAGAACACAGGTCCCCCGTCGTAGCACTTGACCAGGACTGCAATCAAAAGCAGGACCGGGGAGAGAATGACCGTCAGCAGAATACTGACCACAATGTCAAGGAGCCGCTTCACAAAAGCTTCCTCGACCGTCAGTCCCCTGTTCCGCATTAACAGAAGCGGCGTGTCAAACATGTGGATTTTTTCCGCTGACATCAGCATGATGTCGGAGATCTTCGGGCTGCAGTAGCAGCGGATGTTTCGTTCAAAGCAGTATTTCACCAGCACATTTCGTTCATGCGAGGAGATATCCCCGAGAATACAGGTTTCATACCGCAAAATCCGTTCTTTGATGAAATCCAGCCCCTTGTCAATCATCACAGCTTCCGCGATGACATACTTGTCCCGCCTGGACGCAATGTTCTTCAGAAGCTTTTCAGGGTTGTGCACATCATAGACCAGGATCACCGACTTCGGCGGATAGATGGTGTTGTAAATCCACCTCATAAACACCACCCAGAGAATGACAACCAGAAGGTTGACAAAAGTCAGTTTCACCATCGGGCCCGTATGGGAGAGGAATCTCCATCTGCCGATCAGCGCCAGCTGAAGGTAAGCCAGAACATTCGTAAGCAGTACGGAGAAAATCTGGGAGATGATGACATCCAGCACCCTCATATATCCGACTTTCAGGGCGCCAAACAGCTTGCTCACCAGGATGACTGTCAGAAAATAGAGGGCGATCAGCGCCCAGTTGCCTCTTCTCCAGTAGAAGAACCGCATCACGCCGCGCACATTATAGTACTTGTACCAGATCCACGCGAAATTCGCTGTCTGAAGTCCGATCACGAGCAGGGACGCCAGAAACATAATCAGCCGCTTGTATCTTTCTCTTCTCATATTCAGTCCATCCGTTCTTCCCGGAGTATCCATCCGTCTGCCGGCACCGTGATAACAGCATCCTTTCGGCTTATCCTGCAGCTTGCATCGAAGGCCTTCCAGCGTCCGGTGCACCACATGAGGTGCCCCGGCACGCAGTCTGCCGGACACGCCTCCGTCCTGTTTGGAAAGCGTGCCCGGCAGATATCCGCCCGGCCAGGTTCACATGTTTCAGATGGTCGGGTCGGTCGGGTCGTACGTGTGATTCCAGCTCCCGACATAGGGAGTCATCGGCTTCCCGAGTGGGTCATTCTTCGCAGAGCCGTGGAAGATTACGACCGTGGACCCGACTGGGACATTGTCATAGATATATTTGGCATTGATGGCTGCCAGCCGCACGCACCCATGGGAGGCCGCCTGTCCAAGTTTGTTATATCCGCTGATGGCCATGGAATACTTGTCATATGGCGCTGAGTACGGAATCGAATGGAACAGGATATCCCATGTAATATGGGAGCACCACTGTCCCCAGGACGGTCCCAGCAGCTCATGCCAGCGCAGATGATCCATGATCCGGAAAGTTCCGTCCGGCGTCGCTCCATTCAGACCAACCGAGCAGGCAAATGCCTTCACCGGTGTACTTCCGCGGTAAACCGTAACGGTGCAGGTTGACTGATTGACCTTCACGCTCCATGGCCCTGTCACCGGCTCTTTCACCTTGATTCCATTCGTTCCGAAGTTGTAGGTTTTCCCCTTCAGTGTAACCGTTCCGGTCGCCATCGCACCGGACTGCGGATCAAAATAGTACTGTCTTCCACCGATCCTTACCAGTCCTGTCACCATGCGGCCGGCATTATTGAAATAGTATCGCAGCCCGTCCTTCCGGAGCCATCCGGTGACAGCCGTTCCGCGCAGTTTTCCGGCCCCCTTCATATAGTAGGTTCCCCTGGAAGTCTTCACCCAGCCGGTCTGCATCACATGACTGCTTCTGTCAAAATAGTAATACCGCTTCCCGATTTTCCTGAGCCCGCGGTACAGAACACCGCTTTTTGCCGCATAATAGGTATGCCCAAGCGGGTCCGTGGCAAATGCACCTTTCACAAGGGTTCCGTTTTTCCGGAAATAATAGCCCTTTTTCCCAAGCTTCAGGTAGCCGACTGTCACAGCACCATCTTGGTCCGGATCCAGGTAATAGGTTTTCTTCCCCTTCTTCAGCCAGCCCTTCACCTTCCTGCCCGATGTTCTGTAATAATACCGCTTTCCATCCTGTCTGACAAATCCTGCCTGTGCAGAAGATGATGCAAGGACTGCCAGCAGCAGGACAGCCAGCATCCCGATCAACAGCCGTTTCCACTTGACTACAATATGCTCACTCATCACGTTCCCTCCCGCTGTTTCCAAACAGCTTCTGATCAATCCTCATCCAGATGTTCGAGCAGCGTGCAGATTGCGGCGATCGCTTCCCTCTCGTCCGGTCCGCTGCAGACAATCTCCATCTTCGTCCCAGCCACAGCCTGTGCACTCAGCACACTGAGCATGCTCTTAAGATTGTATACGCCGGTTCCGACCTTCATCTCCGTCCTGCACTGAAATTTCAGCGCAAGATCACAGACCTTCCCGGCAGGGCGCAGATGAAGCCCCTTCTCATTATTCAGTACAATCTCTCTGCTTTCCATCTCTTATCCCTGATCTGCCTCCGTCGCAGCCTCCTGTTTCGCAGAGACAACTGTCAGCGAAACATCACCTGCAAGCTCATACCCATCCGGCACCGTCACCTGAACAGGGATCTCATAGCTTCCGGGTTCCGCACATCGGCTCAAATCGATTGACAACGATATGTCTTTCGCTGTAAGAGGTTTCTCGTCATCCTCTGTCGCATGGACACTGACTGAGATCTTGTCAGCCGGGGTAAAGACCAGATCCATACCCTCCGGCCGGTTCTGTACAGCGATGTCGCTGAGCGGAATATCCAGCGTCACATCCCCATTCTTCTCGATGGAAACCTCCACCTCGACGGACGGATCCGCATCCGAGATCAGCTTGAGGCCGGACATCTGATCCAGCGTGTCCTCAAGGTTGATCTCCTGCTTTACATTCTCCTTTGCCCCCGAGACATTGATGACATCCTTCACCGTCAGCTCGTCGCCAAGTTCCGCGAGCGCCTCATCTGTTCCTGCAACGGATATGGTCTCCGGGATCATCTTGATGGAGGAGACACGGTACCCCCAGGCAGGTGTCCCGGTCGTGCGGATCCGGATCGGCACATCGGTCCGGATTTTCCACAGATCAACCATCACCTTCACGGTATGATCCTTGATGACTGTCCCGGCCGCGTCCTTGAACTCAAGGGACTTCATCTGAGCATCCGTCAGCTCGTCCCCGTTTTTATCATAGACTTTCAGGACACTGGAAAGCGTATAGTCAGAGGAAAGCCCCGCGACATCGACCGGTGCGACGACCTGATTGATCCTCCTCATCAGCGATGACGGGCCGGCCAGCACGATGTTCTTGCCTGTCGTCACCGACGATGAGCCAACCTCCCAGCCTGTTGCCGGCGTCCCGTTGGTCGAGATGGAGGCCACATAAGTCTGCTCCACCTTGTCCTCCAGCTTGACAGACAGAGAGGACGGCAGCACCTCAATCTTGTCCCAGGTCACCTGCGGATTGCTGCAGGTGACCGTCAGAGGGACAGTATTCATGCTGTTAAGGTTCTTCATGTCCGCTTCCACGTAGAAATCAGAACCGTTCCGGGCCAGCTGGCTGAGAACAGACCTGCGGTCCGTGACTCTCAGCGTAACCGTGCCGTTTCCCTGCTGCTCGACCACCTTCCCGATGTCCGCAACAGCATCCTGATTGACAATCGTAATCGGTACATTTGTAAACAGCTGGGTCTTGACCGGGTTGTTCGTATTTGTCACGCCGACCCATACAAAGAATGCAATGACCAGGGCCGCGATTTTCAGCCCGATGTTCCGGAACAGCGCCTCCCCGATTTTATGTCCCATTCTTTGGCTTCTCCTTCCTGAATATCGGTCTGCGCTTCAGCTCAGACTTATTCTGGAATTGAATCATCCGATCGCGGAAACGTTCCTCCGTAACCCCTCTCTCCAGGCTGCCCCGGTAGGCAAGGGAAATCCGTCCCGTCTCCTCCGACACGATGACAGTAAGGGAATCTGTCACTTCCGAAATGCCGACGCCCGCTCTGTGGCGGGTTCCAAGCTCCTTGCTGAGTCTCATATTGTCAGACAGCGGAAGATAGCAGGTCGCCGCTGTCACCCGGTCTCCCCTGACAATCACAGCGCCATCGTGCAGCGGCGTATTCTTCTCAAAAATATTGATCAGAAGCTGGGACGTAACCAGCGCATCGACCTCGATTCCTGTCCGCTCGTACTCCGACAGATTATCATTCTGTTCGATGACAATCAGAGCCCCCGTCTTTGCGCGCGCCATCTCCTCGCAGCCGCGAATAATCTCATTCATGGTTCTGTCGGAGAACAGCTGCTCAAACTGCCGGTTCGGCATGAACAGTCTGGTCACGATCTGCCTTCTTCCAAGCGACTCCAGTGCTTTTCTCAGCTCCGGCTGGAAGATGACCATCGCCGCCATGATCACAAGTCCCAGCCCCTGGTTGATGATATAGATCAGGGTCGTCATCTGAAATATGTAGATCAGGGTGACAAAAACCCCGATCACGACAAGTCCCTTCATCAGCGACCAGGCATGGGATGTCTTGATCCATGCAAGAATCTTATAGATAATCCAGGCAAGAATCAGAATCTGAATGATGTCGATCGGCGTAACCGTAATCGACGGCAGACGCATCCAGTAAAAATGTGCAGATATCCATTGAAGCGCAGCCTTCATTCTGCTCCTCTTTTCCGGCAGTACCAAAATCCATATTGTTCAGAAACTGTTGTACCATACATTATACGAAGAAAATGGAAGGAATACCACCGACTTTCTTAAGATTTATGAATCGGTGGTTACTCCGCCCCTCGTCCTGTACAGAGCGTCAGAAAGTATATCTGTGTGACACCAGCTTTTCTCAGCGCGGCAGCCGCATGATCCATCGTCATCCCCGTCGTGTAGATATCATCTACAAGGAGAACGGACTGCGGCAGCAATTCGTGTTCTCTGACAGCGAAGGCCCCTCTGAGATTCGCAATCCTGTGTTCCCGCCCAAGTTTCCTGGAAGCTTTTGTATAGCGCGTCCGGATCAGCACGTTCTCCAGGACCGGAATTCTGCAGAGCCCTGACAGCTCTCTTGCCAGAAGGACAGCCTGGTCGAATCCCCGCTCCGCCCGTTTCTTTGGATGCATGGGAACCGGAATGATACAGGCAGCATTCCACTTCTGAAGATGTCCTCTGTGCGCAGCGTACATGCAGGCAGCGTAGAAGGGCAGATACTCCCGGTGATTATAGAATTTCATCCGGTTGACAGACAGCCGGATGCCCCTCTCATACAGCAGAGCGGCGCGTCCCTCCGTGAATGCATGGTCTGTCCTCGCGCAGTCCGCGCAGACCGCCTTCTCCTGGCTGGCGATCGGCTTTCCGCACCGGATGCAGACAGGTTCCGTCACCCAGGGCAGCTCCGCCCTGCAGCGTCCGCAGACCAGGGGTTCCTCCTTTGCCAGGATTTTCCCGCAGACCGGACACCGTCCCGGGTATAAAAAATCCAGGAACTGTCTGATCCGTAAAACCGGCTTCTCTCTTTTCATCCGTTCATCCGGCACTCTCCAGGGGGAAGTGTCCTTTGCTGGAGCCACTGCCCCTGCGCTCCCACACTGATCATTCTCTACAGTCCGTCATCAGCCTCCGGTTCATCCATCCATGCAAAAGGATTCTCATCCTCCTCCTGCTGATGCTTCTGTTCCTCACATTCCTGAAGCCTCAGGTCAAGCGTTGTATAGCGCTTTTCCTGCATCGTGTTATCGATCATGTCGTCCAGGACACCCGGATCACCGATCAGAACAACACACTTTCTGGCCCTTGTGATCGCCGTATAGATCAGATTCCGGTTCATCAGCATCCTCGGTCCCCTCAGCATCGGGATGATGACAGCCGGATACTCGCTTCCCTGAGCCTTGTGAATGGTGACTGCATAGGAAAGCTCGAGCTGGTCGAGCTCCGATTTTTCATAGTCGACACACCTGTGCTCATCGAATTCGACCGTCATCAGGTCTGTCAGTGGATCAATTGTCCGTATGACGCCCATGTCGCCATTATAAATGCCGGCCCCGGTGTCAATGACAGCCCCGTATCGTCCCCGGATGGTCCATTCCTTCTGGTAGTTATTCCGGACCTGCATGACACGGTCTCCCTCGCGGAACACGACATCGCCTCTTGTCCACTCCCGCTTCCGCGGCCCGGGCGGATTGAGTGCCTGCTGCATGACCGCATTGAGCCGAATGGTTCCGACAAGTCCCTTTTTCATCGGCGTCATCACCTGGATGTCTGCCGTGTCTGCCTGCACGTATTTAGGCAGACTGTCGCGAACCAGATGGATCGCCTGTCCGATGATATCCTCCGCCCGCTGTCTTTTCAGGAAGAAGAAATCCCGGCTCTTATTGTCAATGACCGGATGTTCGCCCTTGTTGATCCGGTGGGCATTCATCACGATGTCACTCTCCTGCGCCTGCCTGAAAACCGTTGTAAGCGTCACCGTCGGCAGGACCTTCGAATGGATCATATCCCGCAGCACACTTCCGGGGCCTACAGAGGGAAGCTGGCTGGCATCCCCCACCAGGACAAGATGTGTGCCGACCGGTATCGCCTTCAGCAGGCTTGCCATCAGATAGATGTCCACCATCGACATTTCATCGATGATCACAACATCCTGCTCCAGCGGCTCCTCATCATTCTTTCCGAATGCAACCGTCCCTTTTTCCGGATCTCCGGAGACTTCAAGCAGCCGGTGTACAGTGCTGGCATCGTGTCCTGTGGCTTCTGTCATCCGCTTTGCCGCTCTTCCGGTCGGAGCCGCAAGGGCGATCTTCAGCCCCTCCGCCTCAAACATCGCAATCATCGTGTTGATTGTCGTCGTCTTCCCGGTTCCGGGCCCACCGGTCAGAATCAGGACGCCACAGGAATCCGCGCGTATGACCGCTTCCAGCTGCCTCTCATCCAGCTTCGTCTTCGTCTTTCCTGCCGCTGCAAGGGCTCTCTTCCTGGAATCCGCCTCCGTCCCCTTGTAGGTGATGTTGAGGTCATGCAGCATCTTCGCCGTCCTGAGCTCTGTATAGTAGGCTCTCGGTTCGAAAACCCGCTCCTCGCCCTCTTCCTTCTTAATGATCACCTTTCTGTCAGCTGAGAGATTCCGGAGGCAATCCTCTAAAAGCTCCAGGTGTTCCTCCTCCGCCTGAATTTCATCTCCGTCCGGCTCCGTCCCCGGATACAGACCAGCAAAGAAATCCTCATCAGACAGGCTATCCGGATCTCTGCCATCCTGTCCCTTTTCCCCCACTGTCCCGGCTTCTCCTTCCTCACAGAAGACTGACCGACCGGCTGCATCCGCGCTGCTGGCGGAAGACTGGCAGGCTGCACCCGGCTGTACGCCCTCCTCTAGGAACGACGGCTTAACGGAAGCCTGAGGAAGTCCCGGCTGCACAGGAGCCTGCGGGAGCTGACTTGGAATCGGCATGGATAACAGACTGGATGCCCGCCGCAGAAGCACCGGCTTCGGCAGGTAAAGGCTTCCTTCCCCGGCTGCAAGCTGAAGCGTATAGAGGATGCCGCTCCCGACGCGAAAACGGGAATCGACTGCCATCCCTGCCTTTCTGGCAATCTCATCTGCCATATGGAACCCGATGCCCCGCAGCTCGTCCGCGAGGCGGTACGGATTCTCGCGGATAATCCGATACACTTCACTCCCGTATGCCTTCCAGATACGCAGCGCCAGGGTGTTGGATATTCCATAGCGTGACAAAAACAGTACACCGTCCCGCTGGTCCTTCTTCTCGCATACCTGCAGATAGATCTCCCTGGCCTTCTTCTCCGAGATGCCGTTCACCTCCGCCAGGCGGTCCGGTTCTTTTTCGATAATGTCAAATGTCTCCGCTCCGAACCGCTTCACAATCCGGTGCGCCAGTGCCTTTCCGATCCCCTTGATCAGCCCGGAGGAAAGATAGCGCTCCATCGACGCCTCGTCCTCCGGCACAGACAAAGAAAACTCCCGGATCCGGAACTGCCTGCCGTAAGTGGCATGCATCTGGAAAGTCCCCTCACACTGGATGGTCTCCCCCTCTCCGATCTCCGGGAGCACGCCGACAGCGGTCACTTCCTCTCCATCCGCACAGAGCGTCAGAACCGTATAGCCTGTCTCCTCACTTCTGTATGTGATATGTTCTACGAAGCCCTTGATTGTTGTATCCGACATGAAATCCCCTGTCAAAAACCGAGCACACCTTACAGATCCAGCAGTTCCCCGGCGCGTCCGGTTCCGATCGCCACCGCACAGAGCGGGTCGTCGCAGGTCACCACGTTCACACCTGTCCGGGCTTCCAGAAGGTCCTCCAGACCATCAATCAGGCTTCCTCCGCCTGTCAGGACGATACCGCGCTGTGCGACATCCTCCGCAAGCTCCGGCGGGGTCTTCTCCAGCACACTGTGTACAACTTCCACAATTCGGCCGGTCAGCTCACGGAACGCCATCCGGCAGTCCTGCGAACTGATGCGGACCGTCTTCGGAAGCCCTGTCTCAATATCCCGGCCGATGAACTCCATCAGCCGTTCCTCAGGCCGATCATAAACCGTGCCGACCTGCATCTTGATCTCCTCCGCTGCCTGCTGTCCGACGGTCACGCCGAACTGCGAACGGATGTACCGCATAAGAGCCGCGTCAAAATCATTGCCGCCAACCTTGAGTCCCATCGATACGACGATCCCATTGACCGACAGAATCGCCGCATTCGTCGTCCCGCCTCCGATATCGACAACCATGTTGCCGCTGGGCTTTGAAAAATCAATGCCGGCACCGATTGCAGCCGCGATCGGCTCCTCCACCATCGCCACATCCCGGGCTCCCGCCTGATATCCGGCATCCTCAACTGCATGCCGCTCAACTTCCGTCAAGTCGGCCGGGACACAGATACAGATCTTCGGCTTGCGGAAGGACAGTCTTCCCACTGCCTTCTGGATAAAATAGCGGAGCATCTGCTCCGTCACCACATAATCGGCAATGATGCCGTTCTCAAGCGGGTGAATCTCCTTGAGTGTTCCCGGAGACCGGCTCAGAAGCATGCGTGCGTCCTCTCCGATTGCCCGGATCCGGTCGTCCGAGCGGTCAAGCGCTGCGACGCTCGGTTCCTTGAGGACAACACCCCTTCCGCGCACATAGACAAGCACACTCGTTGTGCCAAGATCGATTCCGATATCGGTTCCTGCCATAGCAATTCCTCACTGCCTGCTTTCCTGTTCCAACATTGTTATCTTCGTTCAGTCTGTCCTTACCGGATCCTCCGGGTGCCCGGCAGACTTCTTCTTCCCTCATCATGATTTCCTGCTCCGGCTGCCCTTTTTCCTCCTGGAGAGCACAATCAGGCTGACGCCTGAGACGATCACCAGAATACAGGCCAAAAGCTGCGAAACAGCGATGGATGTATGCGCAAATCGAAGCTGATCCGTGCGAAGCCCCTCGATCCACGCACGTCCCGCGCTGTAAAGGAGCAGATACAGCAGGAAAATTTCTCCATGAAACCGTTTCTTCCCGGAGTACGTAACCAGCAGAAGAACTGTGAGAACCCCGATATTCCAGAGTGATTCATAGAGAAAGGTCGGATGAACCTGAATATAAGTCACCCCGTTGACCGTATATTCATGCTGCTTCATCAGCTCTGTAATCTCGTCCGCTCGGACGGCATCTACTGGAAGACGCATTGCAAAAAGGCCGTCCGAATACTGGCCAAATGCTTCCCTGTTAAAGAAATTTCCCCATCTCCCGATGATCTGCCCCAGAACCATGCCGGTACTTGCCGTATCCAGCATAAGCGGAAGACTGAGCTTTCTGACCCTTGCATACACGATGATCGTCACCACACCCGCAATCACGGAGCCGTACAGCGCAAGTCCCCCGCCCCTGAAGTTCAGAATTTCCAGCGGATGTCTGCTGTAATAATCCCAGGTAAAGGCCACATAGTAAATCCGTGCACCAAGGAGCGCTGTCACGATCCCGATCAGCGCAAAGTTCAGATATTCGTCAGGATTTTGTCCCGTCTTCTTCGCCACCCGCATGGCAAGGCAGAGCCCTGCCAGCATACTGACCGCCATCGTGATCCCGTACATCGCAACTGTGAATCCGCCCGGAAGCGTAATCGTCTTGATCACATGATTCAGATAAATCCCAAGATGGGGAAATGCAATATCGTCATGCATCATATCTTATACATTGAATCTGAACAGAATGACATCCCCGTCCTGGACGACATAGTCCTTCCCTTCCATTCTGACAATTCCCTTCTCCCTGGCTGCCGTAAGAGAGCCGCAGTCCAGAAGATCCTTGTAGTTCACAACCTCCGCTTTGATAAAGCCTCGCTCAAAGTCGGTGTGAATCTTTCCCGCCGCCTGCGGGGCCTTTGTTCCTTTTTTGATCGTCCAGGCGCGGACTTCCTTCTCCCCTGCCGTGAGGAAACTCATGAGTCCCAGCAGGCTGTAGCTGGCTGCAATCAGTTTGTCAAGTCCAGACTCCTTCAGGCCAAGATCCTCCAGAAAAGCCTGCTTCTCGTCATCTTCCAGCTCAGAGATCTCCTCCTCGATCTTTGCGCAGACGACGAAGACCTCAGAACCGGACTTTTTTGCATACTCACGGACAGCGGCGACATACGGATTCTGTGCTCCGTCATCCGGCGCGTCATCCTCCGCGACATTCGCCGCAAAGATCACCGGCTTCGCTGTCAGAAGATCATACTCTGAAATCCATTCCTGCTCTTTCTCATCCGAGGTTTCAAAAGAGATCGCAGGCTTTCCGTCCTCCAGATGGGCCTTCAGACGCTTCAGCAGATCAAACTCTGATGCCTGATCCTTATCATTCCTCGCTGCGCGCCCGACCTTGTTCATCCGCTTCTCAAGCACTTCCAGATCTGCGAAGATAAGCTCCAGGTTGATGGTTTCAATATCCCGGACCGGATCGACGCTGCCGTCCACATGGATGACATTCGGATCTTCAAAGCAGCGCACGACATGGACAATCGCATCGCACTCGCGGATGTTCGCAAGGAACTGATTGCCGAGTCCCTCCCCCTTCGACGCGCCTTTTACGAGTCCCGCAATGTCGACAAACTCAATGACCGCAGGTGTGATCTTCTGCGTATGGTACAGGTCTCCAAGCAGCTTCAGACGCTTGTCCGGAACCGCAACAACCCCGACATTCGGGTCGATCGTGCAGAACGGATAGTTTGCAGCCTCCGCCCCGGCTTTCGTCAGGGAATTAAACAGGGTACTCTTTCCAACATTCGGAAGTCCGACGATTCCTAATTTCATGGCTTTTTGATCTCTCCTTCTGATAAAGGTCAGACTCCGGAAAACCCTGAGGGATGACCTTTTACTCCTGCATTCACCTTATAATGCGGTTTATCATTATAGCAGACAGCCCTCATTTCCTCAACTGTCCCGAAAAAATGGTCTGTATTCCCAGAAAATGCATGGGTTACTTCGCTTTCCATCGGTAAAAACGATCTGGATCTGGACGGAGCCCTCCCAGGAGGCATCACTGTCGGTATGAGCCGCAGTGCTCTGGAGGCTCTCTTCGACAGAAAAGGAATACCCGGGCGCCGCTGCTTTCCTTTTCCAGCAGACCTTTTTGCGCCTCCATGTGGCAAAGCAGCCATCGGATTCGCATTACCTGCTGTGCTTCAGGTAAAAGATTGCCAGCTGCGTCCGGTCTCTCAGATTCAATTTTTCCAGAATCTGCGACAGATAGTTCCGTACTGTTCCTTCCGACAAGAACAGTCTGTCAGCGATTTCTCTGTTGGAATCGCCCTCGGCAACAAGCTGAATCAGAGCATATTCCCTGTCCGTGATTCCTCTTGACCTGTAGTCAAAAGGATTCCGTTCCTCCCTCATAAGCACCGGCAGTCTGTCCACCACGGCTCCTCCGAAAACAGACTGTCCATTCAATGCTGCCCTGAGAGACTGTGTCAGGGACCGGTAATCCTGCTTGAGCAGATAGCCTTTCACACCAAGCTGCAGCGCTTTTACAATATACTCGTCATCTGAAAAGGTCGTGAGAAAAAGAATGACAGCTTTCGGATCTCGTGACAGGATCTTTTCCGCCGCGTCCAGCCCTGACATGTCAGGCATACGGATATCAGATAACAGAATATCCGGAGAGCATTCTCCATACAAACGGACAGCGTCCGCACCGCTGCGCCCTATTCCGACAACCTCAAATTCCGGGTCTGCTGAAAGAATCATCTCTAGAGACATGGTAATCAGGTCATCGTCATCAATGATCAGAACCTTTTTCTTTTCTTCCATCATTCAAACATCCTCTCAGCGGGAGTCTGGCGTACACCGTAAACCCATCATCCATATAGAAGTAAGCATCCCCGCCGCAGCTCCTTGCCCGTTCCCGTATATTGGAGAGACCGATGCCATCCGTCTGCCCGTCCCGGACTCTCCGTCTGGTTTCTTCGGATACTGACCCGTTGTCTGAGATGGAAAGAGTGCAGAAATCACGGTTTTCATGCAGGATGACCTGCACCCGGGTTCCGCTGGAATGTCTGATGATATTGGTGACAGCCTCTTCTGCGATTCCCAGAATCGCCAGCTTGCATGCACGCGGAATGTCACGATCCAGATCCAGATCCCGCTCGACGGAAAAATTCCTGAGTTCCGATAAAATATGGTCTAGATTCCCGCCCAGATCAATGGACTCGTCGTGCAGGTCATGGACGGACTGCCGCATCTTCTGCATCGCTTCATCGAGTGTATCCGACAGAATGGAGAGCTGTCTGTCCATCGTCTCATCCTTGTTGACGGTTCTGACAGCGCCCAGGTAAAGAATCGCACGGGAAAGAAGATGCCCTACTTTATCGTGAATCTCCCGGGCGATCCGGTTTCGTTCCGACATTGTCGCCAGCCGAACCTGAGCATCCTGTTCATGGATCAGATACCGGTTCTGGGTCCTGAGAAGTCTTTCCAGCTCCTTCCCGTCATCACAGGTCTGGTGCAGGCGATCCTGCAGCGCCGACACCTTCCTGCTTAAAAAGATGAGAAAAACGGTCGAATACAGAACTGCAGCAAACATGACCAGGCCGATCCCTCTCATTCCTGCCACCGTGATGGCAGAAAGCGTCACCCCAAACGAAACTGCCAGGAACAAATCAGACAGCCATCTTTTCTTCCGATCCGCGAGGGCACTGAATTCTGCAAACAGGAAAACACAGAGAGAGACCGCTACACTCCGTGCAGTGATCTCCTCTGCGTTGATCAGAACCATCAGTTCCAAAGCCGCAAAGCTTCTGATTGCAGCATCAGCCATTATACCGTTCCCTCATCTTTGAGATCATCAGTCCTCCGGCAAAGAAGACTGCCGAAAAAGCAAGCTGTATCACCAGTTGCATGATAAACGCTGCTCCCACCCTTCCGTCAGCAGAATGCTCCGCTATCATTTTCACTCCTGTATTATACCAGTAGAGCGGCAGGAAGTGGGCAGCTTTTATGACAGCCGGGGACAGAAAGCGAATATCCACAAAGACTCCGCAAATGAAACACATGGAGAGGACTGCCATATTAGCCAGCATGTTGACAGATCCGTCATTCTGGGCGATCGAGCTGAGCAGGTATCCAAGCCCCAGCCCGACACACATCAGAGCCAGTGTATTGAGGATGTAGAGCGGCAGGCCTGGAACGTCATGCTGCCCGTGGAGGAAGGCATCCAGAAGAACCACAGCAATCATCAGGAGGGCTGTCAGAATACCAATGACTGTAATCGCTCCGAAAAAACCGCCATTGCGCTTCCAGAAAGAAAGTCCGGAGACACGGATTCTGGACGCCAGATCCTTCTGTCTGAACTTCAGCGCCAGACAGCCGACGAAAATACACAGCATCATGCTCAGCGAGTATCCGTTGAAACCGAAGAGAATGGAAGCTCTGGTCAGCCTGACCTCCTGCCGTTCCAGAATCACACGGCTTTCGTCCGCCGACGTAAGATCCGCTGCGGTATCCTTCAGCGCATCCTCCATCTTATAGCTGCTTTGCAGATAAACAGCAAGATGATTCAGATACTGATCGATTCTGGTCGTCATCAGCTGCCCTGCTGCGCTGCTTCCTCCTTGCATGAAACGTGGCCGGATATCCGTACGTCCTTCCTCCAGCGCCTGTCCAAGACCGTCCGGAAGAATCAGGACATAGTCCCTGATCCCGAAATTCAAATCATCCTTCAATCTGCGGATCTCGTTTTCGGATACAGATCCCCGGATCCGGGTGACCTGCTGTGTCTTCTCCAGCTCATCAGCCAGACTTCTGCTGAGCAGGGAATCATCCTGGTCAATGACTGTCACAGCCAGCTTTTCTTCCTGAAATACCTTCTCATTGCGTTCTGCCAGACTCTCTGCCTGCATCGGTGCGAAGGACACAAACACCAGAAAATAGATCAGGAAGGTCATCCAGTAGGCTTTCACCGATTTCAAAACAGCTTTAAATACTGGCATATTGTCTTCTCCTCAGAATCACTGCGCTGATCGACAGGGTCACGATCACCATTCCCGCCATAGACAGGACATCCAGCCAGTACTGCCGGTTTTTTCCGTAGCTTGCCAGTACGTAAAGACTGTCCGTGAAGACCGCCGCCGGATTGATCCGGTTCAGAACCGGAACTGCATTCTCGACCAGCTGCTTCATCTGTCCCACCATCAGGCCGGACAAGAAGGAACTGACCATGGAAAAGGCCAGCGGAATGACGACCCTGAGTGCTTCTCTTTGAAACAGCGTCCCGAACAGAATCCCGAATCCGATTCCCACAGCGCTCCCCAGCCCCATGATCATCATGATTTCAGGAAAAGGTGCCTGGAAGCTGATACGGAGAACATACTCGATGTACAAGACAGTGATGGCATTGCTGACGGTCTGAAAGATTGTGCCCGCGAGCGCTCCGGCCAGAATGGAAGGGAACTTTCCCGCTCCCGAGCTCTCAAACCGTTTCCCGCACTCTGACAGATTCGCACACATCGACTCCATCATCGCGGTCGCAATCCAGGACGCATACATAGAGGACATCGCCAGGAGCGCAAAGAAAAACTGCAGATACGGTGAGATCTGCCTGCCAGGAGTATATTCTTCCAGATACTCCCGGCTTACAGAAAGGCCTGCTATCGTCTGCAGCAGCCTGGAGGGATGGTTCTCCGCAATCCGCTTCTCCATGGTACACGCAGAGCGGTATTGTTTCAGAATCTGCGACAGAATGGTGCTGTTTACTCCTTCCTCCCTGATGTGGAGGGAGAGTTCTCCGCCTTCATTCAGATAGTACCCCTCGATTTGGCCGTCAAGCAGCGCCTCCCGTGCTTCCTTCTCTGAGTCATACCGGGTCAATCTGATCATATTTTCTCCGTCTTCTGTCTGAATCTGTCCCAGAACCTTCAGGAAGATCTCTGCATTCCCGCTGCCTGTCCCTTCTTCCAAGGGGCCTGGCACAGACCGAACTTCGGCATACCCTGCTGCGATCGTCTGAAAGGAGTTCGGATCTTCGGACACCATATGACCGAAGCCAATGTAGAATGCCGTCGCCAGCACAAGCGGAAAGAGCAGATTCCAGCCGATGATGTACTTTTTCCGGAAGAGGTTCTTCAGCTGATAGCAGAATATGTGAAAAAACATCATTCTCTCAGCTCCTTTCCGGTGATTTCCAGGAAGACATCGTTCAGGGTCGGAAGCTCTGTTGTAACTCTTCCGAAGACGGCTTTCTTCTCCTCCAGAACATTCAGGATATGAACAAGATTGTGCTCGCCGCCGTCACATCGGATCACGATATCTTCATCCTCAGCCTGCACATGGTAAACATGATTCACTTCACGGACCGCACGCAGCACTTCTTCCTGCCGTACCGGCATATGGATTCTGATTGTTTCCCTGTTCCGCAGTCCCGCCTTGAGCGATGCGGCAGTGCCCTCTGCCACCCCTTTCCCATGGTCCATAATCACAATCCTTGTGCAGAGTTCCTCAACCTCCTCCATATAGTGTGAAGTATAGACAATGGTAGAGCCATTCTGATTCATCTTCCGGATTCCCTCCAGGATGGCATTCCGGCTCTGCGGATCGACCGCGACCGTCGGCTCATCAAAAAAAATCAGTTCCGGCTTGTGTGCGATGCCGCATGCAATGTTCAGTCTCCGGAGAAGGCCGCCTGACAGTTTCTTCGGTTTCTGTTTCCGGTAGTCGGTAAGCCCTGTGAATGCCAGTGCGTCGCTGACACAGGTTCTGCGGCTGCTGCGGTTCTTCACATAAAGCCCGCAGAAAAAATCAATGTTCTCCTCCACAGTCAGACTGTCCATCACTGCCACATTCTGCGGAACAACCCCGATACGCCGTTTGATGTCATATCGCTCAGGGGTCATATTTTCACCGAAGATGGTGATGCTGCCTCTGTCATAACTCAGAAGCGACAGAATGCAGTTGATGGTTGTCGTCTTGCCGCTTCCGTTCGGCCCGAGAAGGCCCAGAATCTCCCCCTTTCCGACATCCAGTGAAAAATGATCCACCGCTACGAACTCGCCATAGCGTTTCACCAGTGAATGGACCTGTACAGAAGTCTCACGCATCGCTTTTCCTACCCCTCTTATCCAGCCTTCCCTTCGGCTCTTTCCCATCCATGATTGATCGGTGATTCCATCCGTTCATCGTCCTCTTTTCACAAGCCGGACTCTGGCTTCTGGTTCTGTTATGATCATAATCCGCTTTCAAAGCGCCTTCCAGTGAAGTCTGTCATCAGAGATACATGACATATGTAATAAAAAAGGCCGCCGCCTTCATGAAATATATCATGAAAGCGGCGGTCTCTTCAGTCAGCAGCCGGGAAGTTCTGCCCGGTCCACCGGTGTATCCCTGGACTCGATCACCAGCAGTTTCCCCTTCCTGAAGGAGATGATGGCTGCGTCCGCATCGATCTCGTTGGAAACAGCCCTGCTCCCAACAGAGGAAAGCCGGAAATTGTTCACATTATAATGAAAGCCATGGAGTGTCAGCCCCTCGACATCCCCGCCGAAGGCGAACAGGGAGACATACTTCCCCCACTGTTCTTCCCTCCGGATCGAAAACTGGCCGCCCTGCGCTCCTCCATGAAGCGTGATCCGGTTGCAGGGATCCACGATCTCCCCACGGACGCCTGCCTCCATCAGATAAGCCAGAACCTGCAGGTTGCCGAGGACATGGTCAAGGCGGCTTCCGGTTGCTCCGATCATCACGACCCGGCTGCAGCCGGCATCCACTGCCGCCCGTGCGGCAATCTCGGAATCCGTAAAATCCTTCTCCGGGTTGTAAGAGCGGATTTCTGCCTTCGGATGTCTGGTTCGATAATCATCGATAAACCCTGAGGGAGCGGAATCGAAGTCACCGACGACAAGGTCAGGTTCCACGCCCCGGCGGTCGAGGCACACCAGTCCTCTGTCTGCCGCAATGATATATGGTTTCCTTACAGAATCTCTTGTCTCCCGGGAAATAAGCCTCAGAACCGGCAAAAGGAGCACATCCGATAGATCTCCTCCGCAGAATACATACCCGGTTCTGGTCATCCTCTTTCCGACCCTGTCATCCCTTCCGGCTGTTTCTGATTGATCAGCAAACTGCCCGCTCTCCGTCTTCTCAGGCATCTCCGTCCTCTTTCCCGTTCTTTCAAGCTTCTTCGTCTTCCCTGAGATTTCTGTTTCTGCTGCCCGGCGTCTTCTCCGCTGCTTCAGCTTTCCCGTCTTCTCTCATAGTCCCCGAGCAGCCCATTCAGCACCCTGACATTCTGCCCGATATCGCCCCTGAATACGGCTGAGCCGGCCACACAGACGTTTGTTCCTGCCTCCAGAAGCGGGACGATGGTATCACGGTTCACACCGCCATCTACCTCGATGTCCGTCTCGAGGCCCATCTCGTCCAGCCTCTGACGCAGCGTGCGGATTTTTCCGAACATCTCGGGGATCAGCTTCTGGCCGCCAAATCCCGGGTTGACCGTCATGATCAGAATCATGTCTGTCTTCTGATACACATAGTCCAGAACAGACAGCGGCGTCGCCGGATTCAGAGCAACGCCCGCCCGGCACCCGGCTTCGTGAATCTGTGACAGCGCCCGGTCAAGATGCCGGCAGGCTTCTGCATGGACAGTGATCCCATCTGCGCCGGCCTTCGCAAAGTCCCCGATATAACGCTCCGGGTCCTGCACCATCAGATGCACGTCAAAAAACTGCCGGCTGTCCGGCCGGATGGATGTGACAAGAGGCTGCCCGAAGGATATGGACGGCACAAACCACCCGTCCATCACATCGATGTGCAGGTATTCCGCTCCAGCCTCCTCGGTCCTTTGGATCTCCTCACCAAGTCTTGTAAAATCAGCCGCCAGAATCGACGGTGAAAGCCTGTACCTCATCTTTTTCGCCCTTCCTTCAACTCCACATACAGCTTCCTGTAGCTGTCATACCGCTCCCTGCT
Source organism: Porcincola sp. LCP21S3_C12 (assembly GCF_052118625.1). NCBI lineage: Bacteria > Bacillati > Bacillota > Clostridia > Lachnospirales > Lachnospiraceae > Porcincola > Porcincola sp. LCP21S3_C12. Next base: position 138,090 of record NZ_JBQKGW010000002.1, read on the forward strand.
GATCTTTCCCGACCGGACGGCCTCCTTGACGCCGCAGTCCGGCTCTGCCAGATGAAGACAGCCTGCAAACCGGCAGGACGGCTCATAGACTTCAAATTCCGGAAAATACGTCTTCAGTTCCTGCGGTCTGATCTCATCCAGATACAGACTGGAGAAGCCCGGCGTATCAAAGAAAAACGAATCCTTTCCACAGGGGAACAGCTCTGCATGCCGGGTGGTCTGCTTTCCGCGCCGGTTCTGGCGGCTGACCTCCCCGACCTCCATCCCGGCATCCGGGCAGAGCAGATTCGTCAGTGAAGATTTCCCGACACCGCTCGGTCCGGCAAGCACCGTCGTCTGATTGTCAAACAGATGCCGGACCCTCTCCACGCCTTCTCCCGTCCGGATGCTCATCGAAAGCACCCGGCATCCGCAGTCTCTGTAGATACGGGCAATGCCATCAAACGTATCCTTCTCATCCAGGTCATCCTTGTTGAACACGATGACAGCGGGAATATTCTGCCGCTCCATCAGCACCAGAAAACGGTCCAGCAAAGACAGGTTTGGCTCCGGGTCTTTGAGCGCAAACACAATCAGCGCCTGATCGACATTCGCAACCGGCGGGCGGATCAGGCTGTTCTTTCTCGGCAGAATCTCATCGACCGTCCCTTCCGTATCCTCGGTATGGGTCAGGTCAAAGAGCACCTCATCTCCGACAAGAGGCTTGCTTCCATCCTTCCGGAAAATGCCCCTTGCCCTGCACTGATGCGTCCGCCCATCCTCATAGCCGAAGACATAGTAGTATCCCGCGACCGCGCGGATAATCTTTCCCTTCATCCTGTTACCTGCGTAAAATCGATCCCGTCATATTCCGTCGTCGAGGTCACATTGCCATTGTCATCCAGTGTATAGACATAGGCCGTCCCGGTCGACACACCATCCTCTCCCTGGACATTCAGGATATACGGAAATGATCCAGCTCCTTCATATATGGTTTTCTCAGCGCCTGTCTGTTTCAGTGTGATCCGGACGTTTCCGCCGGAATAATTCGGCGGCGCGTTGAGCTGTGCGTTGCACATCCATTTTGTCTGGGACGACGAAGCACTGTTCTGACCGGGGCCCACGACAATATCGCTCTGTCCGGATGGTCCGCTCGAGACTGTGATCGTAATCGATGAGCCTGACTGCACGCTGGATCCTGCCTTCAGGTCCTGACTGATCACAAGCCCCTCTCCGACGGTATTGGACGGCTGGCTGGTCACATAGACATACAGTCCGTAATTCGTGAGCATTGTGACAGCATCGTCCTTGTACTTTCCCGTCACATCCGGGACCGTAATGCTCTGTGTATCCTTTCCCTGGCTGATATAGAGGGTTACCGTGTCCCCCGCATGAACCGCGGACCCGGCTCCCGGGTTTGTCGTGATGACCCGCCCCTCCGCAATCGAATCGCTGTACCGGGTATTGTCCACTGAGACGTTCAGCCCCATCGATGCCAGCGCACTCTCCGCCTCCTTCTGTGTCTTTTTCGCCAGATCCGGAACGGTCAGGGAATCCGCTGGTCCCGTTGACAGCTTGTAGCCGATTGTGGAGTTGGCCTGCACCTTTGTCCCTGGCTCGCTGCTCTGACTCATGACCGTCCCGGACGCATAGTCAGACGACGACTCTTCTCCCAGATACCGGTATCCCAGCTTGAGCTTCTTGAGCTTTGCCTGCGCCTCACTCTCGGACAGCCCCCTGATGTCAGGGACCGTGACCGGATCGGAAGTCAGATCCAGCACCAGCGGGGTCTCGCTCTGTCCGTCCTGGGTCTTCTGGCCACCGGAAATCAGGCCGTAGGTATGCAGGACGAGATACAGGATCGTCAGCCCCACCACTAGAGCCGCCAGCGCGGAGAGGACTGCCACAAGCTTCTCATGACCGTGCTTTTCACGCTTCTCCCCGGCTTTTCTCTGGTTCTTCCGGCTTCCGCGGAGCACCTCTTCCTCATCCGGGAAGTCCTCCTCCCCGGACCCGTAGAAGCCCCCGGCCTCCTCGTCCTCCGGCGGGTAGTTCATCCGCTCGTCATAGTCTCCGTCAAACAGTCCTGGGAAAGGTGCCTTTCCGGCTTCGCCGTTCTCACATGAAGCTCTCCTGTTGATCTCTTCCAGATCTTCCCGGGAATACTTCTGCGTCATGCCATCCGCCGGCAGACCGCCCGGTCTGACAAAATCTCCGTTCGGACTGACCAGCGATTCCTTCAGGTCGTGGATCAGCTCCGTCATATTCTGATAACGCCGGTCAGGATTCTTCTCCGTGCACTTCAGTATGATCTGTTCCACCGTCACAGGCAGATCCGGTACATATTTTCTCGGAGACTCGATGTCCTCCTGCAGATGCTTCAGGGCAACCTCGACAGTTGAGTCGCCGTCAAACGGTACCTTTCCCGTCAGCATCTCATACATCGTGATTCCAAGTGAATAGATGTCGCTTCTGGCATCGGAATACCCGCCCCGTGCCTGCTCCGGCGCGCTGTAGTGTACAGACCCCATCGCGCTTGGATGAATGGTATCGGAACTCGCTGCCCGCGCAATCCCGAAATCCGCAACCTTCGCTGTCCCGTCCGTGGATATGATGATATTCTGAGGCTTGATATCCCGATGGATGATGCCGCTCTTGTGGGCGGCTTCCAGCCCGGCAGCGATCTGAAGCGAGATGCCGGTCATCTCCCGGACAGACAGACGCCCCTTGCTGCGGATGTAGTCCTTGAGCGTGATCCCCTCCACCAGCTCCATGACGATGAAGTAGACAGAGCCTTCAATCCCGACATCATAGACGTTCACGATGTTCGGATGGGAAAGCCCGGCCGCCGCCTGTGCTTCCACGCGGAACTTCGATACAAACTCCGCGTCATTGCGGAACTCCGGCTTGAGTACCTTGATGGCAACAAAACGATTCAGCCTGTGGTCCTTTGCCTTGTAGACATCGGCCATCCCGCCCGATCCTATGCAATTGATTATCTCATATCGATTCTGAAGAGAATCTCCTGCATTCAACATATGGATGCCCTTATAGATCAGTCAGCCGCGCAAGCACAACGGATATGTTGTCGCGGCCTCCTGCCGAATTTGCTGCCGAGATCAGCTTCTGTCCGGCATCTCTCAGCGTCTTTTCCCTTCTGATGATGCGGAAGATCTGCTCATCCTCCACCATGTTCGTCAATCCGTCCGAGCACAGCAGCACGACGTCGCCCTTGTGAAGCCCGACATCGAAGAAGTCCGCCTCCACGTTTTCCTCCCCGCCGACTGCCCGGGTAATGATGTTCTTTTCCGGATGGTTTCTCATCTGCTCCGGCGATATCCGGCCGGAGCGCACCATCTCCGCTACAAGCGAATGGTCCAGTGTAATCTGGTCAATTCTGTCGTCATCGATCAGATAGAGCCTGCTGTCTCCGACATTCGCGACATAGAGGGTATTTCCGTCGATCACCGCAGCCACGATTGTCGTCCCCATTCCTGCATACTCCGGCTTTTCCGCCGCTTTCTTCAGAACTGCCCGGTTTGCCTTCTGAACCGCCTCCGCAAGGATCGGAATGGTCTCCGTCTGCCCGGAGCCCTCGATGCTGCTGACCAACGTCTCCACACAGACCCTGGACGCCAGGTCACCGGCCGCGTGTCCGCCCATCCCGTCCGCAACAATGAGCAGGGACGGAAGCCGTCCTACCTTCTGGTCGGAGGCATAGACAAAGTCCTGATTGCTATTTCGTTTTAATCCGACATCTGTCTGGCAATATGTCTCCATGATCCTTCAGGTAACTCCTCCTCAGCTGGCCGCACGAAGCCGAAATGTCACGGCCCAGTTCTCTTCTGATGGTAACATGAATCCCCTTTTTTTCAAGCATTCTCCGGAAAGCCTCAATCTCACCTCTGTCAGGTTCCGTGAATTCCCGCTCCCTGACCGGGTTGACAGGGATCAGGTTGACATGGCAGTTCAGCCCCTTCAGCAGGCCCGCCAGCCGATCCGCGTCAGCTGCCGATGTATTGACCCCTCTCACACAGCTGTATTCAAACGTAATCCGACGCTTTGTCTTCTCAAAATAAGCCTTCACGGCATCAATGACAGCGTGGATCTCGTACTTCTTCGCAATCGGCATCAGTGTCTCCCGCTCCTTCTGCCCGGAGGCATGAAGGGAGAGCGCGAGCGTCACCGGCAGTCCTTCCTCCGCAAGGCGGTAGATGTTCGGCACAATCCCGCAGGTCGAGACGGTGATGTCCCTCAGGCTCAGGCGTTCCCCGTCCGGATCTCCGATGATTCTCAGGAAGCGGACCAGATTGTCATAATTGTCAAGCGGCTCCCCGCTGCCCATAATCACAACATGTGAGATACGCGCTCCCTCCAAGCGACTGATCTGAAGCACCTGCCCCAGCATCTCCGATGCAGTCAGATTGCGGATCCGCCCTCCGATTGTGGAAGCGCAGAACCGGCATCCCATGCTGCACCCCACCTGAGACGAGATGCAGACAGAAAGTCCGTAGCTGTACCTCATCAGAACAGACTCGATGACATTCCCATCCTTCATCCGGAACAGATATTTCTTCGTGCCGTCCAGCCTGCTGGTCAGCACCTCAACAGGCTCCGGCTCGTCAATACAGGCCAGTGCCTCCAGCTTTTCCCGCAGCAGCTTTGACAGGTTCGTCATCTGGGAAATGGACGTCACGTGCTGTACATGCAGCCAGTCATAGATCTGTCCTGCCCGGAATTTTTTCTCCGAAATCTCTGTCATAAGGGCCTCAAGCTCCGCCGGATACATCGAGAGCAGGTCCCGCTTTCCATCTTCCTTTTTCTGCTCCTGTTCTGCGCTGTATTCTTCCATCTGTCCCCTTCTCAGTTTCCACACATGCCTATTTCCCGGCGCAGGTGCGCCTAAGCCCGCAGCACACAGATACCCGACCACAGGTTTATCCTTCCCGGCGCAGGCGCGCCAGGAAGAAGCCGTCGCAGTCATGAACCCCCGGCAGAAGCTGGAGATACCCGCCTGCGGTCGTCCTGCCCCGCAGCACCTCCGGAATGTACGGGTCGATCGATTCAAGCCGGAACGGAAAATGGTCCAGCACATACTGCAGATTCATCTGGTTTTCCTCCGCACCGATGGTGCAGGTCGAGAAAACCATCACGCCGCCCGGCTTTACATAATTCTGAGAGACGCTCAGGATCCGCTGCTGAATCCGCACCAGCTCCTCAAGCCGCGTCGGGTTCATCTTATACTTGATATCCTGCTTTTTTCCGATCACACCCAGTCCGGAGCAGGGCACATCGCAGAGCACGATGTCCGCCTTCTGAAAAGACTTTTCATCGTACTTCATCGCATCCTTCAGCGCCGCCTGCATGTTGATCACGCCTAGCCGATCGATGTTCTCCTGCATCAGATCGACCTTCTTCTCAGAGATGTCCCGTGCCTCCACGTATCCGCTTCCCTTGAGGCGGTCAGAAAGATGAAGGCTTTTACCGCCCGGAGCGGCACAGACATCGATGCAGTAATCGCCCCAGTTCGGGGCAGCAATCTCCGTCACCAGCATGGAACTGACATCCTGGACATAGATCCAGCCGTTCCGAAACGCCGTGAGAGACTGCAGATAATTGACCCCGGTGAGCTTCAGCGCATAGTCCAGATAGGGATGCTGCAATACAGTCACGCCTTCTGAGACGAGCGACTGTATGATCTCCTCCTTCGACACCTGCTGCGTCCGGACACGGACCGTGATCGGGCGCTCCGTCTGGAAGGAGGCACACATCTTCTCGACATCCTCAAAAGAAAACTGGTACAGCCACTTCGTCAGAATCCACTGCGGCATGGAATAACGCACCGACAGATACTCCAGCGGACTTGCATCCGCCGACGGATAAGTCACCCCGTCCAGCCCGCGTGCGCAGGCCCTCAGGACCCCGTTCACAAACCCCTTCAGATTGAAGAAGCCGCGTTTCTGCGCAATTTTCACAGCCTCATTGACAACCGCCGAATCCGGGACCGCGTCCATCCATTTCAGCTGATAGACTGACATGCGGAGCAGATTGCGGATCAGCGGCTTCATATTGTAGATCGGCACCTTCGAGAAGCACTCGATGATATAGTCAATCTGAATCAGATTCTCGAGCGTTCCCTCCGTGACCCGGGAAATGAATGCCCGGTCCCTCTTGTCAAGATATTCATATTTTTCAAGCGTATCCCTCAGTGCAATATGGCTGTAGGCTTCCCCCTCGGTCACCTCCATCAGCACATCCAGGATCAGCGCACGGATATTCACTCCCATGTCTTTGCTATGTCCCCTGTTGTTGTCAGCAGCATCTTCCGGGCCTGACCGCCCGGCTTATCGGTTACCGTCTGTCCCTTCTGTCATTTGCCAGAATCAGAAGACGCAGAAGCTGCAGGATCGACGCGGCAAGCGCTGCGACATAGGTCATCGCCGCCGCTCTCAGAACCTGACGGCCGCCTTCAAGTTCATCCTCCGGAATAAGCTGGCTGGATTTCAGAATTTCAAGTGCCCTGTGGGAGGCATTGAACTCCACCGGAAGCGTGATCAGCTGGAACAGCACAGCCACCATGAACAGGACAATGCCTGCGGTGATCAGCGGCTGAAGCGAGAAGATCAGCCCGAAGATAAAAATCGGCCATGACAGGGAGGATCCGAACTGTGCAGCCGGAACCAGTGTGCTTCTGAGCACAAGCGGCCCATAGTGGACCTTGTCCTGAACTGCGTGTCCGCTCTCATGCGCTGCCACGCAGATCGCCGCAACGGAACTGTAGGAATAGGTTGAATCAGACAGCCGGAGCGTCTTCGTCCTCGGATCATAATGGTCCGTCAGACTGCCCGACACATGCTCGATCGCGACGTTCTCCAGTCCCTGCGAATCAAGAATCATCCGGGCTGCCATCGCCCCCGTCAGCCCGGACCGGCTCTTCACCTTCTGGTACCTGGCAAATGTGCTTCTGACCTGTCCGCTTGCGATCATCGTCAGCACAAGGCCAAGAATCGCCAGCAGATACGTCCAGTCAAAGTAGATGGGATATCCGCCATAACCGTACATGCCAATTTCTCCTTTCAGCTGTCGTTTCAGTATCCGAGCCTTTCGCCCTCGCTCTGTCTGTATCCTCTGAGAAACGCGTCCACAGCCATCCTCTTCTTGCCTTCCGGCTGCAGCTCGAGAAGTGAAAGCTGACCGTATCCGGTCTGCACGACGAGTTCCGTCTTCGTCACCCTGACGATCGTTCCCGCCCCGGCACCATTCGGCGCAGCATCCTTTCCATCCCAGGCAGCCTCCTGAACGGCGTCTTTCCCCTGTGCGTACGGCTCCTGCACGGCTTCCGGATGCAAGTTCTCCTGCTCCCTGTCTGAGGCAGCTTCAACGTCTGTCACAGGGCGGACAACTTCCGCCTTCCAGATTTTCAGCATCTTGCCGTGCTCGAAGGTATAGGCGCTCGGCCACGGGGACAGCCCGCGAATCATGCGTTCAATTTCATCTGCGCGCTTCGTCCAGTCCACCAGCCCGCTCTTTTTTGTCAGCATCGACGCATACGGCGTTGTGCTTTTCTCCGGCTGCGGCTTTAAGACGGCTCTTCCGGCTTCGATCTCCCGCATCGTCCTGAGCAGAAGCTCCGCCCCGACGGGCATCAGACGGTCGAACAGGCTCCCGCCCGTCTCGTCCTCTCGGATCCGGACGGCCTCCTGGCTGATAATATCGCCGGTGTCCAGGCCGGCGTTCATCTTCATGATTGTCACACCGGTCTTTGTATCTCCGCTGATGATCGACCACTGAATCGGAGCCGCTCCTCTCCACGCTGGAAGAAGAGAGGCGTGGACATTCAGGCAGCCATACGGCGGGATGTCGAGTATCGCCTGCGGGATGATCTGTCCAAACGCCGCTACAACGATAAAATCCGGCCGAAGGCGGCGGAGCAGCTCCACGTTCTCCTCCTGCCTGATCCTTACAGGCTGAAACACCTCGATCCCGTGGCGCATCGCCGTCTCCTTGACCGGCGAGAACTGAACACCTTTCCCGCGTCCTTTGGGCCTGTCTGGCTGCGTAAAGACCGCCATGACATGGTATTCAGACTGTATCAGCGCCTCCAGAATCCCGGATGCGAAATCCGGTGTTCCCATGAATACGACCTGACACTGCGGGGCAGGCTTTCCGGCAGAATGTTCTCCTGTTCCCATATTTTCAGACGTCCTCATCTTCGTCTTCTTCATCCTCTTCCTGCGGCTGTGTGCTGTACAGTTCTCCTTCTACCTTGGATATGTACATCACACCATCGAGATGGTCAATTTCATGGCAGAGGGCTCTGGCGAACAGATCCCGTCCCTCGACCGTGATTTCCTTCATGTCGAGATCAAGCGCCTTCACAATCACATGCTCCGGGCGCGTGACCTGTCCGGCCTTTCCCGGAACCGACAGGCAGCCCTCCGATCCGGTCTGCTCTCCATCCTGCTCCACAACCACCGGGTTCACCAGCGTCACCGGTCCCTCCCCGACATCGATCACGACGATTCGTCTCAGAACGCCAACCTGCGGAGCCGCCAGCCCCACGCCCTCCGCATGATACATCGTCTCCAGCATATCAGATGCAAGTGTGCGGAGCCGCGGAGTCATCTCCTTCACCTCGCGGCACTTCTTTGTCAATACCTCGTCGCCGAGGGTACGAATCTGTCTCAGAGCCATATCTCTCATCCTTTCCTTCTATCCGGCACGCTGTCGTCCGGTTTCCATTCTCCACCTGTTCCAGACGGGCTGCTTTCTAGTCTGCGTCAAACTGAATATCAACCGCCCGGAACCCTTCATTTGCGCCGATATAGCGCTCCATCCTGTCCTTTGACACACGCAGCACCCGTCTGTCCGGGCACTTCAGATAGATGGCCATGTGGTAGATATCGGCAATCTTCCCCACGGCCTCATCTGAGGGTCCCAGCACGACCGCAGTCGTCACGTTGCTGAGAATGCGGTCAAGCAGTCCCCGCAGGTGGGCGGCAGCAGCTTCAAGCTGTTCCTTGTCCGCGCAGGACAGATGCACCTGCAGCAGGCCGCCTGCCGGCGGATACCCCGAGAGCGCCCGGTAATGCATCTCCCTGCGGTAGAAGCTGTCGTAGTCCTGCCGGGCTGCGCACTGGATCGCATAATGGTCAGGCTGATACGTCTGAATCAGCACCCTGCCCGGCTTTTCCGCACGTCCCGCTCTTCCCGCTGCCTGCGTCAGAAGCTGAAAGGTCCGCTCGGCCGCCCTGAAATCCGGCACATTCAGGGAAAGATCCGCTGCAAGGATCCCCATCAGCGTCACATCCGGGAAGTCATGTCCCTTGACGATCATCTGCGTTCCGATCAGGATATCTGCCTCATGGGATGCAAACTTTGACAGGATTTCCAGCTGTCCATCCTTCCCTGACGTCGTGTCCTTGTCCATCCGGAGGACGGCGGCGGAAGGAAACAGCTGACGGACTTCACGCTCGATCTGCTCTGTCCCTGCCTTGAACGTCCTGAGAAACGGGCTTCCGCAGGACGGACATGTACCCGGCAGACTTGTCTGATATCCGCAATAGTGGCAGACCAGCCGGTCTCTTCCATGCAGCGTCAGAGCCACATCGCAGTGCGGACACTTCAGGACCTCTCCGCAGGCTCTGCAGGTGATAAATGAAGCCACGCCTCTTCTGTTCAGAAACAGCATGGCCTGCTCATGCCGCCTCAGTGTCTCCTGAATGGCATCGCGAAGTCTCTGCCCGATCATGGTACGGTCGCTGACTCCCCTCTCCTTCCTCAGATCCACAATCTCGACCTGTGGAAGCACCGATCCTCCTGCCCGCTGTGTCAGCCGGAATTCCTTCAGAAGGCCCCGCTCCGCCGCATAAGAAGCCTCGAGCGAAGGCGTCGCGGAGCCCAGGACAACCTTCGCCTTCTCCATTTCTCCCCGCCGGAACGCCACGTCGCGCGCATGGTAGCGCGGCGCCTGCCCGCTCCTGTAGCTTTCCTCGTGCTCCTCATCAATCACAATGATGCCCAGGTGCTCGAACGGCGTGAACAGCGCCGACCGGGGTCCGATCATCACGTCAATCTCTCCGCGGCGTGCCCGCTCAAACTGGTCAGACCGCTCGCCGGCGCTCATCTTCGAATGAATGATGGAAACCCGGTCACCGAAGCGGTGGTAAAACCGCATCAGGGTCTGGTAGGTCAGCGCGATCTCGGGAATCAGCACAATCGCCTGCTGACCGTGTTCCACCGCGCAGGCGATCAGTTCAATATAGACCTCCGTCTTCCCGGATCCGGTCACGCCCCGGATCAGATACCTTCCTTCCGGATTCTCTTCCCAGGTACCGCAGATTGCACGGACGATTTTCTCCTGCTCTTCATTCAGTGTGACGCCCTTGTGAGAAAAGGCCTCCGGCAGCTTCGGAGTCCGGTATGCGTCCTCACTCTCTACCCGGACGAACCCTTTCTGCGCCAGAGCCCGGACAACCGCCGGCGTTACATTCAGCTTCTGTGTGACAACCTCCCAGGGAAGGGTCTCTTCCTCCGAAAGGGCTGCCAGAAGACGCTCGCGTGCCTTCTGCTTCTTTACCCGGCAGGCGGCAGCCGCACGCCGGGCTCCATCTGCAGAAACCGCCAGCGTCACCCGCTTCTGCTGACGGACCTTCATCTTTGTTTTTCTGGGAAGAACCGTGCGGAGCGCCTGCAGGAAGGTACTGCCATACCGGTCCCTGATCCAGACCGCCAGTCCGGTCAGCCGGCTCTCCTCGCTTGTCGCCTCATTGTCAACCCGCGCAAGCGGCCTGATTTTTTCTTCCTCAATCTTTGGGGTGTCTGAGAATCCCACAATATAGCCGGTCACCATCCGTTTTCCGAACGGAACCGAAACAAGCGTGCCGACATCGCAGCTGCCGGCGAGTCCCTCCGGCACCCGGTACTGAAAGCTCCGGTCCAGCGCATGGGCGGAAATATCCACGATCACATCTGCGAACCTCATAGCCCTCCTGACTCATCTGCCCGGGCAGTTACACGCCTTTGTCTTTTTCATCCTCCGCCAGGATATCCCGGATCAGCACCCGCTCATCCATCGGGTATTTCTTCCCGTTGATCTCCTGGTAGTCCTCGTGCCCCTTGCCGGCCAGCACAATGATGTCGCCTGGCTTTCCGTGATGGATGGCATAGGCGATCGCTTCCTTCCGGTCCGTAATCCGGATGTATTTTCCGGTCGTCTTCTTTATGCCGACCTCGATGTCATCCATGATCGCCTCCGGATTCTCATACCTTGGATTGTCGGACGTGATGATCGTAAAATCTGCCATCCTGCCGGATACCTCACCCATCTCGTACCGCCTTGCTCTGGCGCGGTTTCCGCCGCAGCCGAACACGCAGACCAGTCTGCCAGGATGGTATTCTCTCAAGGTCGTCAGGATGCTGGAGAGCGCCATTGCGTTGTGCGCATAGTCAATCAGCAGGATAAAGTCATCGCTGACCTTGACCATCTCCACGCGCCCCTTGACGCGGACATCCTTCAACGCCTTCAGGTAATCATCCTCCTTCACGTCAAAGTGCCTGCAGATTGCAATGGCGCAGAGCGCATTGTAGACACTGAACCGTCCCGGAATGTCCGTCACAACATGGAAGTTCAGCTCCCCCTTCACGTCAAAGGACGTCCCGAGATATCCCGGATGATAGATCAGCTTTCCATTCTCTGCATAAAGATTGTCCGTCTCCTTCAGGCCGAACGTCTCAACACTGCAGGTATGTCTCTCCAGAATCCTGCCGAGGTGAATATCATCTCCATTGAAGATGCCGACTTTGCACATCCGAAACAGCCTGCTCTTGCATTCCATGTAATCGTCAAAGGACGAGTGCTCCCCCGGCCCGATATGGTCTGCGGAGATATTCGTGAAGACACCGATATCAAACTCGATTCCCTCGACTCTGTGAAGCATCAGCGCCTGCGAGGAAACCTCCATCACGACAACCTGGCAGCCCGCCTTCACCATCCGCGCCAGATACCCCTGAAGCGTCAGGGACTCCGGCGTCGTGTTGGCACTTGGGATCTGCTCCGATCCGATCAATGTCTCAATCGTTCCGATCAGCCCGACCTTGTAACCGGCCTGCTCGAGAATGGCCTTGACCATATAGGTCGTCGTGGTCTTGCCCTTCGTCCCGGTCACACCGATCATCTTCAGCTTCGAGGATGGATTGCCATAATAGACAGCCGCCATACGTGCCATCGCAATCCGGGTATCATCTGTCTTGATAAATGTCACACCATCCGCATCGGTTCCGTACGCCTTCAGGTCGACCTCGTCTTCTACAATGATCGCGGCAACATTCTTTTTCAGCACATCCGGGATGTATTTATGACCGTCCGCAACTGCCCCCTTGATACAGACAAAGACAACACCCTCTCTGGCCTTTCTGGAATCATTCACGATCTCCGTGACCGTTGTCCCATCCTCTCCGCAGAGCACCTGATACGGGACATCCTTCAGAAGTTCCTTCAGTTTATAGTCTGCCATTCGACTTTCTCCTCTTATCAATCCGGCCTCCGCTGACGAAGATCGTCAGCGCTGCCCTGCATCAGTTCCATGAAAATTGCAGAACTTTCCCCTCATTATAGCATCCCGCCTGCTGCCGCTCAACTGCCGGAATACAGGCGGAATCCCGCACATCAAACTGGCCTTTGTCCGAAACAGCCAAAAAGGGAGCCTGCAGGAGCGGCATCCTTCGCCTCTCCCCGGCTCCTCCGATTTTTGCAGAAATGCATTCTCAGCTGGATCTGATCTCTCCGGCCCTGACCAGACTCATCTTTGTCAAGGCAGGTCCCGCCAGCTCATAGACCAGCGTCCCGGCAAGCACAACCGCCCGGATCTGTGCCGCATACTTCGGGACGACATTCCCCGCCACCAGTGTCAGTCCGATCGCCACACCAGCCTGCGGCAGAAGACAGGGTCCCAGATAATGACTGACATTTCTGCCCGCATGACCGATCCGGCCGCCAAGCCAGGAGCCGAACCATTTGCCCAGGAAACGGAAGACAATATATATGACCCCGATCAGTCCGATCTTTCCGAGCATTTTCACCTGAAGACCGGCACCAGACGCGACAAAGAACAGAATATAGATGGGTGCCGTGATGGATTCCGCCACATCCAGAATGCTGTTCGCTTCCCTGGAGAGATTCGCTACGGCCGCTCCCATCCCCATGCACAGCATCAGCGAACTGAGCCCGAACCGGTCTGCCAGTCCGATTCCCAAAAAGACAAAGCCGCACACAAGTGCAAGCCTGTTTCCATGCTTATGGAAACGGCGCATTGGAATCAGCATCAGGACACCAAGCAGAATTCCGAGCGCCAGGGCTCCGAAGATCTCCAGAACAGGCTGAAAAATAGCCCAGGCCAGATTGGCTGCCCCACCCTTGATGGACTGCGCGGCTGCCATACAGACAGAAAACAGGACCAGCGCAATCGCATCATCGAGTGCGACAACGGAGAGCAGGGTCTTCGTCACCGGTCCCCTTGCCCTGTACTGATTGATGACCATGATCGTAGAGGCCGGAGCGGTCGCTGCCGCGATGGATCCCAGGACAAGAGAAAACGGGACGGAATACCCCGTCAGAATCATCATTCCTGCAACAAACACGACGGCAAACAAAGATTCGAGGCAGGCAATGATGACAGGCGCTGTTCCGACCTGCCGGAAATATGACCGCTTGAATTCATTGCCAATCGAGAACGCAATGAATCCCAGCGCAACCTCCGGGATGATCGTCATATTATTGATGAATGACTCGGACAGCACCGAGAACGGGATTCCCAGCGCCGGCAGGAAATACGGTCCAAGCAGAAGTCCGGCGATCAGGTACCCTGTTACATTCGGAAGCCTGAGGTGCTTCATCAGCCTTCCCATAAATATACCAGACAGAACCATAATGCCAAGATTGGCAAGGACATTCAGATCCGGTGTCATGATTCTTTTACCTTGAACCCTTCCAGATGCTCGATCGGCAGCGTGAAGAGGATGCCGGTATCTCCGTGCTCCAGTCCTCCCGTCACCTTGTTGACCGCCTCGATGATGCTCGGGACCTTGTCATCCGTCGCAGCCATGAAAATCGTCCTGTTCTCCTTGTGTGCCGGATTCAGGACATTCCGGAGAGACAGGACAAAGCGAAGCTCGTCTTCCTCGTTGAGCTCCTGCATCATTCCGTGGGAACTCAGGATCGTCGCTCCCTGCAGATGTCTGGCAGAAAACTCCGACAGAAGATCCTCCATGCACTCAAGCTTGTTCAATACAATCACGACCAGTTTCATGACTGCGCTCCTTGCTTTTCAAGAATATCGTTATGTTTATACTAGCACGTGCCACTTTCACGATCAAACGGAAAGAAGACTGCCGTTTTGCCATGGACAGCCCTCAGACAGAAACACGCTCTCCCGTATCGCCGCTTTTGATCTGCCCTGCTTTCTTCCCCGCCGGAAGCGGCGGCAGCTGCGCCAGCACGATGGCGGTGAACATCAGCGCACAGCCCAGGATCTCTCTGCCGCTCAGCCGCTGGCCGAGAATCAGCCAGCCTCCGATCGCCCCGAAGACGCTCTCCAGGCACATTGCAATCGATGCAATTGTCGGGTTCAGCCCCTTCTGTCCGGTGATCTGAAGCGTGTAGGCCACTCCGCTTGAGAGGACCCCCGCAAATACGATCGAGACAGCCGCATGCAGCAGCCCATAGGCTGTCGGGTGCTCCAGCACCAGCATCAGCACGGTTGCTATGGTTCCCTGAAACAGCACCTGCCGCTGGCTGAGCCGGACCGGGTCCAGTCCCGGAGAAAAATGATCGATCACCAGGATTTGAATGGCAAACCCGGCTGCTGCGCAGAGCATCAGCGCATCGCCTCCCCCGAAGCCTTCAAGAGAACCGGCCTTGAAACAGAGAAAGTACAGTCCCGCAATCGAGACAGCCACACAGAACCAGATCTTCTTTTCGGTCTTCTTCCCAAGAAACATGGAAAAGATGGGGACAAGAATCACATACATCGCCGTGATGAAGCTCGCCTTTGCAGTCGTTGTGGTCGCAATCCCCGTCTGCTGAAAAGCACTTGCCATGCACAGCACAGCGCCGCTGGCAGCGCCAGCGATCCACAGCGCCCTCTTCTGCTGCCCCGTTGTCGGTGCAGGACAGCTCCCCGTCTGCTTCAGACGAATCCTGTCGGAAACGCGGATCACCGGGATCAGGAACAGAACCGCGATCCAGCTTCTGCAGGCCAGATACGTATAGGTCCCGACATACTTTGTCGCAATGCTCTGGAAGGAAAAGGTAAAGCCCCAGATAAACGCAGTCAGAACAAGAAGAAGTGTCTTTGTGACTGTTGTTGATTTTCTCATATTCATTGATTCCCTGTATGACATCCATTTGCCGGAAAGCAAACAGCGAAGGAAACCCTGTCTGGATTCCCTCCGCCTTTAGCGTCCGCTGCATGCAGTGTCTCATGTCTGCCTGCCGTCTCCAGCATGCGCAGCCTGGAAAATCCTTCCGCTGCCGCGCCTGCCATTGCTGTGCAGATCAATATGCCCTGCCCCAGTACACCATCTTCTTTGCCGGGCGTCCGCACCAGACGCAGGTATCGGAAAGATGTTCCTGCCGGAACGGAATGCAGCGGCTCGTGACGCCTCCGAGCTCGTCCTTAATCGCATTCTCACAGGCGACATCACCGCACCACATAGCCTTGATGAAGCCCGGCTTCGTGTTCGCGATTTCGGTGAATTCTTCTTTTGTAGCCGCGGTGTAGGTCATCGCATCGCGGCGTGCCTTCGCGTTCTCGTACATATCGTGCTGGATCTGATCCAGGACATCCTTCACCTTGTCCGCAATTCCCTCAAGCGGCGCGACGATCTTTTCACGCGTATCCCTGCGGACGATGACGCACTGCCCCTTCTCGATATCCTTCGGTCCAATCTCGACACGAACCGGAATGCCGCGCATCTCCTGGTCGGAGAACTTCCATCCCGGACTCTTGTCCGCATCGTCCAGACGTGCACGGATGCCGGCCGCCGCCAGAACCCTCTTCAGCTCCTCCGCCTTCTCAAGCACGCCTTCCTTCTTCTGCTGGACCGGAATCACCATGACCTGAACAGGCGCAACGAGCGGCGGAAGCTTCAGTCCGGAGTTATCGCCATGCACCATGATGATGGCGCCGATCAGTCTTGTCGTCATCCCCCATGAGGTCTGATAGACATACTTCTGAGTGTTGTCCTTGTCCACAAACTGGATGCCGTACGCCCTGGCGAATCCGTCCCCGAAATTGTGGGACGTTCCGCACTGCAGCGCCTTCCCGTCGTGCATCAGCGCCTCGACTGTATAGGTCGCGACCGCACCGGCAAACTTTTCCTTCTCCGTCTTCTGTCCGCGGACAACCGGAATGGCAAGGAACTGCTCCAGGAAATCCGCATACAAGTTCAGCATCTGGGTTGTCCTGTCCTCCGCCTCCTTCGCGGTCGCGTGGATGGTGTGTCCCTCCTGCCACAAAAACTCCCTTGATCTCAAAAACGGCCGGGTTGTCTTCTCCCAGCGGACAACCGAGCACCACTGATTGTAAAGTCTCGGAAGATCTCTGTAGGAGTGGACATCCTTCGCGTAGAAGTCTGAAAACAGGGTCTCACTGGTCGGACGGACACACATACGCTCCTCCAGCTGCTGGGCACCGCCATATGTCACCCATGCGACTTCCGGGGCAAAGCCCTCCACGTGCTCCTTTTCCTTATTCAGCAGACTCTCCGGGATCAGGCATGGAAGATAGACGTTCTCAACGCCTGTCTCCTTGAATCTCCTGTCAAGCTCATGCTGGATATTCTCCCAGATCGCATACCCGGCAGGCTTGATGACCATGAAACCCTTGACCTGCGTATAGCCGGTCAGCTCTGCCTTCTTGACAACATCCGTGTACCACTGTGCGAAATCATCCTCCATCGAGGTGATCTCTTCGACAAACTTCTTTTCTGCCATGTTCCTCTCCCGCATCTTCCGGAAAGCCTGCCTGCTTCCCTCCAGCATTCTCTGGCGCACCGGCAGGAAAGCCTCCCCGCCCGGCGCTCATATCTCCCTGTTCTGTCTGACAGGTATCTGATTCCGCCCGTCTCCATCCGGAGCCGGACTGCAGAGCTTCATGTTACCGTTTTCTGCCCGGTCCGTCAAGCAAGCAGTCCCGCATTGACCGATTCCACAAACCGGAGAAATGCAGCCTGCCCCGCAGCCGTCCGCTTGAACACACCGGCATCCTCCAGCACTCCCGCAAAGACGATCCCGATCTCCTTTTTCAGGATCTCATCAATGTTCTGCTCATTGATGTCCGCATACTTTCTCAGGATTCCGTCCATCCAGTCCGCGTGCTTTCCAAGCTCCTCGTCCCCATGGATATCGCGGCCAGCTAAAACAGCCTGCTTCAGATCTGCCATCTCCTTTTTGAGTCTTGCTGGAAGGATCGCACAGCCCATCACCTCGATCAGTCCGATGTTCTCCTTCTTGATGTGGTGCTTCTCCGCATGCGGATGAAAGACACCCAGCGGGTTCTCCTTCGTTGTGATATTGTTCCGGAGCACCAGATCCACCTCATAACGGCCGTCCCTTCTGCGCGCAATCGGCGTGATGGTACTGTGCTTCTCACCGTCTGTCTCCGCAAAAATAAACGCTGACTCATCCGTGTAGGCTCTCCATGCCTGCAGAATTCTGTCCGCCAGGCTGACAATTCTGGCCGGCTCTTCCCCGTTCAGACGGATCACCGACATCGGCCACCTCACGATACCGGCGTGGACATCCTCATAGCCTCTGAAGGACAGCTCACGCTCAATTTTGGCCTTTGCCATCGCGAATTCGTAGTGCCCGCCCTGAAAATGTTCATGCGCCAGAATCGACCCGCCGACAATGGGAAGGTCTGCGTTAGAGCCGACAAAGTAGTGCGGAAACTGCCTCACGAAGTCAAACAGCTTCTCAAAGGCACTGCGGTCGATCTTCATCGGTACATGCTTTGAATTAAATACGATGCAGTGTTCGTTGTAGTACACATACGGAGAATACTGCAGGCACCAGTCCCCTCCTGCGATCCGGATCGGGATCACACGGTGGTTTTCCCGCGCCGGGTGGTTGGCCCTTCCGGCATATCCGACATTCTCATAACAGAGCTGACACTTCGGATAGGCTGTCTGGGCTGCATTGCGCGCCGCGGCGATTGCCCGCGGATCCTTCTCCGGCTTGGACAGGTTGATCGTGATGTCGAGATTCCCATATTCCGTAGGAGCCAGCCATCTCATGTCCTTCGCGATCCGGTCTCTTCTGATATAATTGGTGTCCTGGCTGAACGTATAGTACCAGTCCGTCGCCTCACGCGGACTTTTCGCGTAAAGAGCGGTAAACTTCCGATTCACCTCCGACGGTCTCGGAGTCAGATATCCCATCAGCTTTGTGTCAAACAGGTCGCGGTAGGTCACCGTGTTGTCCGCGATCATCCCCTTCTCTGCCGCATAGCCGCAGAGCGTATCAAGAATCGCCGGAAGCTTTTTTCTCGCTTCCCCGGCTGTCAGATTTCCTTCAAAAATCCTGGCTTCCGCCTCCTCCGTGAGGTCGTCCAGTCCAAGCTCCCGGATCAGAGCATTTGCCGCCCAGATCCGATCCTCCGCCTCAAGAAGCCCTGTCGCATATCCATATCTCACCAATTCCGCAACCGCATTCTGAATCATTCTCCGCCTCCGCTCCAGCTTTTTACTCTGTCAATAACCAGCCGCCTGCTGCACAGTCCTCACCTTTCCGATCTGCCGGTAAACTGCCGGTTCTTACTGATTCTATCATCTGAAATCCGGCAGAACAACTATCACAACGAACTTTGCCAGTCAGTCAGCCGCTTGTCTGTAAATACTGTCCGTATGCCCCTTTTCTTTCTTAAATTCTGATTGTCGAAATGCGTCAAGCTGTATTTACAATTTAATTTCCGGAGGATAGAATGAAGCAAAGTTCAAATTGCAACGCCCGAGCGCGGAAAGGGAACGATCATGGAAGGTCTGAGGCTATACAGAAGGCGCATCATCCCGTCCGAGTGTATTCTGTTGAAGGACGACATCCTGCTGCATCGCGATAACGAAACAATCATTACCAAGTGGAAAACACTTCACCCAAAGAAGACACTGTCCCATGGATATTCGTGCTATTTTCCGGAACGCGGCATCAAGGTCAGCAAGTTCTATGACCACGAAGATCAGCTGATTTCATGGTACTGTGACATCATTGAGACCAGCTGTTCGCAGGAAGACGGGATCGACACATACATTTTCACCGATCTCCTTGCGGACGTTATCGTCTACCCGGACGGCCAGGTGCGAGTCGTGGATCTGGATGAACTGGCAGATGCTCAGCGGGACAATCTGATCACGCCGGATCAGCTCCAGGCCGCCCTGCGTCATCTTGACCGTCTGCTTCAGATTATATATAAGGGGAATTTCGGAACACTTCAGGCGTATGTCAATGATGCAGAGCAGGCTGATAAGAAGCACCTGCTGGAAGCCTAATGTTCTTTCCGGACGATGATCGATCCAGTTGTGGAGGTGTCTTTTGAAAAAACGCATTCTGTCTGCAGCTTTCGCTGCCGTTCTCCTGTTCCATTCTATGTACCAGATGCCTGTCCTCGCGGATGATCAGGCTTTCGAGGATTATTCAAAGAGAGTCAGCGAGGAGATCGCAAAGCGGGGTGACAGTGCGGAAGATTACTATGAAAATCAGGAAAAGGAAGCTGGAAAGCTGGCTGCCAAGGAAAGCTCAGAGGAGGAGACAGAGTCAGCCGAATCCCGCATGGATGCAGAAGATATCAGTCCGGACGGGAAGCTTTCGATTACTTCCTTTCACGGTTTTTCCTGGGGGACCGCGGAGGAAGACATTCGAAAAAAGGTCCTCCTGCCTGACATGGAGAATACCATCGATTATTCGCTGAAGGGGATTGATGCCTCCGGAAGGTCTCTTACCGGCAAGACCGCTCTTGAAAAGAGCGGCATCACCACTCTTGGTATCAAAGGATACTCGATCGGTGGATACGACGCGACTTCCTTCTATGTATTCGAAGGAAAAAAACTGACCGGCGGCGTCTATGAATTTTTCATGGACCAGGATGCTTTTCTGGATTTGACCAGCCAGTGCACGCTTGCCTACGGCAATCCGACGGTATCGGGCGGAGACAAGGACGATGACACTCATCAGCCCTATGCGCTCTGGGTCGATTCAGACCGCAACTTCATCTTCGCGGCGCTCAGCCTCGGTATCATGTATGGACAGAAGGACAGTGCGCTCCTCAGTGTTTTCTCGGACGGCATCGAGGACACCTGCGGCATCGACATCGAGCAGGTAATCGCTGAAGCTGATCATTCCTGATGCGGAAGCCGCGCCCCTCCTCATTTGTTCCGGCCTTTTTTGGCATTCGTTCAGCGCCTTCATCTGTTTCGGCCTTTTGGGGCTTTCGTTCAGCTCCTTCATCTGTTCCGGACATGTCCGGATGCCCGACGGCACACCACTTTGTGCATGCCTGAAGGCCTTCTGTTCGGATGGCCTTCAGGATCACACGGCTGCGTGTCCTCTGGCTTTTATCGCATTCGCTCCCTTTACAGCCAACCACCCTGCCAGGATCCCGATCAGCGCCCCGGCCAGCACATCGGAGGGATAGTGCACATACAGATACAGCCTGGAAAAAGCAATCAGAACTGCCAGGATCCCTGCCGGTATCCACAGTCTCTCTTTCCTGAAAAACAAGGCAGAGGCAACGGCAAAGGAAGCACTTGTATGTCCGGACGGAAATGAGAAATCAGCCGGCTTCGCAATCAGCAGATCCACAGCCGGATTGACCGTAAACGGGCGTGCTCTCTCAACCAGCGGTTTCAGAATAAGGTTGCAGGGGATCGCCTCCAGGATAAGCGCCGTCGTCACAATCAGCCCGAGTTTTCTTGTTCTCGGGAGGATCAGCAGGACAGCCGCCAGCACCAGCCAGACCAGTCCGGCGTTGCCGAGTGCTGTGATAACCGGAAACAGGTGGTCTCCGACTGTGTTTCGCAGATGATTCTGTATAAAATTCAAAACCGCCATATCCATATGGAACCCCTCTCCAATGCATCAAAACAACTGACCTGTCAGGAAACGATCATACCCTGAAATCGTGTCTAATTTGTATCCAAAGAAAGAAGACACAGTCCCAGATACAGGGATATGCCTTCTTTTGATAATGTGATGGATTCCTCTGTCAGACCTTCAATACCAGCGTCTCATATGGGGCCAGCAGCCTTTCTCCTTCCAGCTCCTCTCCTGTATACAGATCGGCCGATTTTCTTTTAATCTGGATCGACTGCGGCGTCTTCTCGTAGTTCAGGACGAACAGATACCCAGGCCGGTCCTTCCCGGTCCGAAGCGCGATCTCGCAGCCCGCCGGAGCCTCCACGATATCCTGATATGGTTCGATCACATCCAGCTTTTCAAAGAATACGGCCGCCGTCTGTTCTGAGAAGCAGCCGCCGAAATAGTAAACCTTTCCCTTTCCGACACTGTTCTCAATCAGCGCAGGGGTTCCAGTATAATAGGAATCCTTGTAAGTGCCAGCTGTCTTTGCCCCTTTCAGAGGCTGAAGCTCGTCATTGAACACAGGCGCCTCCAGAGTTGTCCCGTTCCAGTCCACGTGAATCATCCCTTCATCTGCAGCGGTCAGGGTGAACTCTTTGACGTCTGCTCCAGTCAGCTTTGCAGCGACTCCCGGAAGATTCTGCTGCACGCATTTCCCGGTCGGATCCTTCAACCCTGCGCGGCAGCCGAACACCAGCGTTCCTCCCTGCTCGACATAAGCCGTCAGAATCCGGACCTGCCGCTCTGTCAGGATCACCGCGTGCGGATAGAAGACAACCCGATGCTGGCTCAGGTTCTCCACAACTGCGCGATCATCCGCCTCGGACGCATCTGACTCTTCCGAGGGCAGATAGATCAGATCGACAGGCGTATGCGTATGCTGGGAGGCCGCATACAGTCCATTCATGCTCATGCGGTCGAGAGCCCCGTGCCACTCGTCGAGTTCCGCATCGAACTTATTGTCGTAGGTTTCAACGATGCCGACCTTCGCCTCGTACTGCGTTCCGGCCAGTTCGGAAATTCTGACGAACTTGTCATGAATCTCCCGGACCTCCCGGATCCTGCGATTCTCCCTTCCGGAATAATCCAGAATGCCATGCCAGTAGATCTCTGTTCCCATCGTGCTTGTCCGCCAGCGGAAATAGCTGATATAGTCGGCCCCATGCGCAATGCTCTGCATCGTCCACAGCGTAATCTGGCCAGGTCTCGGCGTCGGCGCTTCCATCCCCGTGTTCCAGCCATTTGCGCCGGACTGCTGCTCCATGATGCCGAATGTCCCCTTCAGCGCCCGCACCTCATCCAGATTCAGCCCCCAGATCCGATCCTTGAGTGTCGTCAAAGCAGTAAAGTGTGAATGGATGCCATATGCCATATTCGGGTAGGAATCATACGTCATAAAATCCAGACTGTCGCGCGTCATCCGGTGGTTGTCCAGATCCGCGAATAATCCGTTTGTCGTGATGAAATCACCTGGCTTCACATATTTCCGGAGAATGTCACTCTGAAGCTTTGCCCAGCGGCATGCAGAGTCCGATACGAAGCGTTTGTAGTCCAGCACCTCATGGGGATTCGTGTTATTGCTCAACGTCGTCCTCGGCACATACACTTCTCCCCAGGCCGTGTAGGTCTGATTCCAGAACGCCGTTCCCCAGGCTTTGTTCAGATTCCGGATGCTTCCATACTTCGCTTTCAAAAACTCACGGAAGGCCAGCGTATCACTTTCCGAGTAAAATTCATTTTTCTCACAGTTGATTTCATTGTCAAGCTGCCAGCCGATGATGCATGCCCGCTTTGCATAGTGAGCGCCAAGGCGCTCTACAATGTTCCGTGTGAATCGCTGATAGATAACAGAATTATAGTTATAATGTCTTCTCGCACCGTGCCGGTAAAGCACACCATCCTGGCGCGCATTCAGAACTTCCGGATACTTATCCGTCATCCACGCCGGCGGTGTCGCCGTCGGCGTGCAGAAAATCACCTTCATGTTCTTCTCTTCGCACAGATCCAGGAATCTGTCAAAGAAGTCATAAGAGTATTCTCCCTCCGCTGGTTCGAATACATTCCAGGAAAATTCTGCCACCCGGATGACTTCGATGCCCGTCTCGTGCATCCTGTCCAGATCCTGGTCCCACAGCTGCTCATCCCAGTGCTCCGGGTAGTAATCCGTTCCCATGATGATGCGATCACCATTCAGCAGATAACTCATGTTGGTTTCCCCCCTGTTTCAAGTACATGCCGTCGTGTCCACCTGATTTCCTCCGTTGATCATAACACGTAGTTGAATCCAACTGGATATCGTTTTCTTACAGCAGACAAGGAACAGGCAATCCGAACTCGAGCCGCTTCAACCGGCACCGGTTCTGGGTGATAAATACAGGAAATGATCAATGGCCGCACCCCTGAATTTCTGACAATACCTGAATAAAAGAGACTCAGCAAGACCATACGGCCTTCTGAGTCTCTTCTCACTTATATTCAGTTTCCTCTCGTCCTCATCCACATCCAGACAAGGACAATTCCCCAGAACACCAGGGCCCCGGCAATAATCAGGTTCTGTGCCATACCGGTCACACTTTCACATCTGACGCTGCAGCGTCCTGCGCCTTCTCACGCAGGTCCCTCAGATGAACAAGCAGTGCGTAGATTCCCGGAAGGACAACAATCAACAACAGAAAAAGTGCAATAAAAGCTAACATAGAAAACCTCACTTTCTACAAATTGCAATGTGTATATTTGCATTAGTAAAAAGTGAGCACCCCTGGACCTTTCCCATCCTGCCTCTGAATATAGTGAAGAACCCTTCTGAAGGGCAGGTTTGGCGATTCAAATCTCCTGCGGATTGAAACGGTCAGGATGGTGAAGAGAAAATTGCACAGGATGAAGACAAACGGCACTGTAAGAAGCGCTTTCGCCTCTTTCCTGCTCCAGTGCTCCCATCCGGTACTGGAATCGACCCGGATCGATATCTTTTCCGGAAGCCTGGCTGGCAGGATCTCATCCTCTGCAGCAACCTTCAGCACGGCGTGAGCCGCTGCATCAGGAAACTCGAGATTTGAGGCGCGGTTGGAAGCCGAATGAAATTCGTAGGAAATGAGCACAAAAAGAAGAGCGAATAAAAGATATCCCAGATATCTTGTTCTCTTTCCTCTCTTCATCATGCTGATCTCCAAGTAATTGCTCTGGTTCGCAATTCAACCGAAGTTTCCCGCATTCCATTTATTGAAAAAAAGACCGGCGCACCGATGCACCAGTCTTCATTCCTCTTCATGAAATGATAAAAAGCTGCTGACCAGAATCGAACTGGTGACCTCCACATTACCAATGTGACGCTCTACCGACTGAGCCACAGCAGCTGATTGACGGCGCTTGCCGTCAACTTCTATAATCTACCATAAAGCCAGATGTGTGTCAAACACTTTTTCGGCTGACACTCTTTTCTTCGCTAGCCTTCTTAGTTGGCTTCCGTTCCCTGCTCGGTGTTTGCAAGGAGGGTTTCCTTCTGAACGGCGGTCTCCGCTTCTGTCCCGCTCTTCTCTGCGCCTGCCTCTGCCTCAGTGGAAGCTACAGCTGCAGTCTCGCTCTCTGTGGAGGAAACAGCCGCTTCCGTCTGCGCTGTCGTTGTTGCTGCCGTCGTATTCTTGTCCGGCATCATATTCAGAAGAACGGCAAGTACAAGGAAGATTGCAGCCAGCAGCTTTGTGAACCGGACCATATTGCCCTCTACTGATCTGGACTTGTTCTTTGCCCAGTAGGTTTCACCGATTCCGCCGATGGTTCCAAGTCCGGCATCCTTGCCTTCCTGCATCAGGATAATCGCGGTCAGCGCGACACTGATCAGAATAAAAATGATTGTAACAAAGACTTTCATGATTGCAATCTCCCTGCTTCCTCACTGATTGTTTGATTCTGGTATGCCCAGATAGAAAAACATTATAGCACAGCATCCCTGCGCTGCCCAGTATAAATTTTACTGCTTGATCTTCTCCAGATCCGCATTGTGACCGATGATGTACATCATCAGATTCGCAGTGAGCGGCATATCCGGATCCGGCGTGACAATGATGCCGTCCTCATCCTTCAGCCCTACCACATTAAAGCAGCACGTTCTCCTGAGATTGAGCTGCGTGAGCGTCTTCCCGACCCATTCCTCCGGAACACGGACCTCCACCAGGCTGTATTCCGGTGAAAGCTCGATCCAGTCCATGAAGTCCCGGTCATCCATGAACTTACCGACACGCGTTCCCATCTCCTGCTCCGGATAGACAATCCGGTCCACCCCGATTTTCTCCAGGATCCGACCGTGAACCTCATTCTTTGCTCTTGCAAGGATATACGGAAAATGTCTGTCCACACAGGTCATCGCAGAGACGATGGAGGCTTCCATATGATCGACCATCGTGATCACTGCTCCATCAATGTTTTTCAGACCGAGTCCCTCGATGGCCTCCGGGTCCAGGACATCTGCCGTCATCGCATAGCTGACATCCTCCGCAATCTGCTGGATTTTCACCGGATCAATGTCCACGGCAATCACCTGGCTGCCGCCCTTCTCAAGTGTTCTGGCTACCGCTGCTCCAAACCGGTCGACACCGAACACAACGTACTTCTTCTTCATCGTCAACGCCTCAGCCCTTCTTCATTCTCTGCCTGACAATTTCATAGCCAAGCACGCCGGCTGCAACTGACGCATTCAGTGAGTCGATATCCCCGTTCATCGGGATCCGCGCGGTAAAATCGCACTTCTCCTTCACCAGGCGGCTGACACCATTTCCTTCATTGCCGATCACAACCCCGATCGGGCCGGTCAGATTCAGATCATACATCAGTTCCCCGTCCATGTCTGCACAGACAAACCACATGCCTTCCTTCTTCAGCTGTTCGATGGTCTGTGAAAGATTCGCAACCCGCGCAACGGGTGTGTAGTTGAGTGCTCCTGCCGAAGCCTTGGCGACGGTTGCCGTCAGGCCGACTGCCCTTCTCTTCGGAATGATGATGCCATGCGCGCCCATCAGATTGGCAGAACGGATAATCGCGCCGAGGTTGTGGGGATCTTCAATGTCGTCGAGCAGAAAGAAAAACGGCGCCTCTCCCTTCTCCCGCGCCCGCTCAAGCAGATCCTCCACCTCCGCGTAGGCGTAGGCAGCGCACTGAGCGATCACGCCCTGGTGCTTACCGGTCTCTGACATCTCGTCAAGACGTTCTTTTGAGACAAAGGTCACGATGGCATCCGATTTTCTTGCCTTGCTGACAAGTGCAAGAACAGGTCCATCCTTCAGTCCGTCCTGTACATACAGCTTGTCGATTGTACGTCCTGCGCGGAATGCCTCCCGCACAGGGTTTCTGCCCTCAATGATCAGCTGTTCTTCTTCTATCTTCCGGCTGTTTTCCATATCCATTCCATTTCGTATGCATGAGCGCCCGGCGGCACATCCGCAGATTCTCCTGCAGATTCGCGTTCAGACCTGATCATGTGCTCCGCCCGCAGGACCGGGCTCAACCCGCGCTGTATATTCTGCCCTTTCCATGCTTACAGAGCCGGATATGCGGCCTTAACCAGCTCCATGATCCGGCTGTAACGTCTCCTCAGATATAAATAACCAAGCAGTGCCTCGAAGCCGGTTGCCTCGAGGTATTGCTCCCTGTCTGCATTCTTCGCGGTGTGATGAGGGTTTGAATTCCTGCCCCTTCTATAGACAGCTTCTTCTTCCGCACTGAAAGACGCACGGATTCGAAGCGCTCCCTCCGCCTGCATTCTGGCATTCACAAGGGCAGCCGCCTGCCTGTGAAGCTTCTCTGTCTGCATATTTGCCTGCTTCACGAGCGCTGTCCGCACAATCAGATCAAACACGGTATCGCCGATCCAGGCAAGCGTCAGGGGAGAATACTGCATCCAGTCCTTCTGCGGCAGCCTGCAGTAATGATCGACAATTGTCTGCAGATCCGCAACGTCGGAGTCCTCCGCCGTCTTCAGAACCGTCACGCTTTCTTCCATTTGACCCCTTCCCGGGTATCGAGGAGAGTGATTCCCATTCCCTGGAGCTGATCGCGGATCGCGTCTGC
This sequence comes from Porcincola sp. LCP21S3_C12, assembly GCF_052118625.1. Classification (NCBI taxonomy): domain Bacteria; kingdom Bacillati; phylum Bacillota; class Clostridia; order Lachnospirales; family Lachnospiraceae; genus Porcincola; species Porcincola sp. LCP21S3_C12. The sequence continues at coordinate 165,256 of NZ_JBQKGW010000002.1, forward strand.
CTTTGCGAAGTCCTTTGCCTTTCTGGCTGCCTGTCGCTGTGCAATCAGCTCCTCGATCTCAGAATCAAGAACCTCCTTCTTCTTCTCGACCTTCAGGCCAAGAATATCGCACAGTTCCAGAAGCTCCTCTTTGACCGCCCCGATAAATTCCCTCGAGCTCTCTGCCGATGCCTCGGCATTCGCAAAACGGACAAGGTCAAAGACAACGGAAAGCGCGTCCGCTGTATTCACATCATCGTCCATCGCCGCGTCAAACTTCTCCGTGAACCCCTTTACCTCGGCGATTTTCTTCTTCTCCTCGTCGGATGCAGCCTCTGTCTTTACAACAGACAGAAGATAATCCAGGTTGTCGACAGCGTTCGTGATCCGCTCGTATGCTGCCTTTGCGGAATCCATCAGCTCCTTCGAGAAGTTCAGCGGGGAACGATAGTGCGCGCTGAGCATGAACAGACGAAGGACCATCAGATCGTACTTCTCCCCGATCTGCCTGACTGTGAAGAAGTTTCCGAGCGACTTGGACATCTTGCGGTTATCAATGTTCAGAAACGCATTGTGGAGCCAGTAGTGTGCAAATGGAACATCATTTGCGCATTCGGACTGTGCAATTTCATTCTCATGGTGCGGGAACACCAGATCTTCCCCGCCGGCATGGATATCGATCGTATCTCCCAGATAATGCTTTGCCATGACGGAGCACTCGATGTGCCAGCCCGGTCTGCCTTCGCCCCACGGTGAATTCCAGAACGGTTCGCCTTCCTTCTTCGGCTTCCAGAGCACAAAGTCAAGCGGGTCATGCTTCTCGTCCTCGCCCGTCACCTTGAGATCCCGGCCTCCGGAGCGAAGATCGTCCAGGTTCTTGTGGGAAAGCTTCCCGTATCCCGGATCCTTGCGCGTGCTGAAGTAGACGGTTCCGTCCTCTTCGTAGGCATATCCCTTCTCAATCAGCTCCTCAATCATGCTGATCATGCCGCCGATCTCCTGCGTCGCACGCGGATGGGTTGTCGCCGGCCGGACATTCATCCCTTCCATGTCCTTCTTGCATTCCTTGATGTAGCGCTCGGAAATCTCCGCTGCCGTGACGCCTTCCTGATTCGCCTTCTTGATGATCTTGTCATCCACGTCGGTAAAATTGGAAACGTAGTTGACCTCGTAGCCCTTGTGTTCAAAATAGCGTCTCAGTGTATCGAAGACGATCATCGGCCGGGCATTCCCGATGTGAATGAAGTCGTAGACGGTCGGTCCGCAGACATACATCGAGACCTTTCCCGGCGTGATCGGGACAAATTCCTCTCGTTTTTTTGTCAGTGTGTTGTAAAGAAGCATGGTCAATCTCCTCACAGAATGTTTGATAAACGTGCATTTTTCAGCACTTTTCAGTGTATCTGTCCCGCTTTCGCTTGTCAATATCAGCCAGAGGCAGTCGTCACATCTCCCGGACAGTCCCTAAGGTGCTGCGGGCAAGACGGTCATCCGATCTGCCCGTCTTTTGCTCATCCTGCCTTTCAGACAACTTCACAGACGTATGCGTGTCTGAAGGGCGTGTCAGAAGCAGAGCGCAGATGTCTCTCATACGCTTCGCGGTTCATGATCCGGCACATCATCGGCGGATAGGCTTCCCTTGCAGTCTGAACCGCCGCAGCCGGCTTTCCGCCTTCCAGCAGAATCTGCAGCTTCCCGCCGGAAGCCCTCTGTTCCTTCTCGAGACGTCTGTAATAGGAAAGAGAACGTTCCGTGAACAGTTCAAAGCGCCTGCTCAGTGTGCGGTTGACACGATCCGCAAAAGAAGCCAGCTCTCCGTCACTCAGCGAGGCGGCTGCCACATATTTCCTGTCTCCTCCTGTCTCCCCGCAGAGCACATGTTCCTCCCACTGCCAGCTCCAGGTTCTCTCAAACCCAAACGGCTTGTAGATGGCTTCGTCAATCGGCATCAGGAAGGCAAATGGAACCCCCTCTGCCTCCAGGTCCCGGAAAATCATGTCCAGAAGGCTTCGCATCAGTCCTCTGTGCCGAAGCTCCTTTCTCGTTGCCACCGCAACAATGTAAGGAATCGTGATCTGTTCACCGTTCCAGAGAAGTCTCGTCGGATTCAGATGCACCATTGAGCAGATATCCTCCCGGGCCTGTCGGGCCGCATAGATCGCGCTCTCCGGGGCAACCTCCTGGTAATAATAGTCCGAGAACGCCCCTTTATCCTCCGGAAAAACCTCCTCATACAGCGGTTTCGTCAGGATATTCTGTTCTCTCGGAAGTCTCAGAAATTCCATGCAGTCCTTTCCGCCTATTTTTCACTGGCCTTCTGTGCGCCGAAGCCGCCCGGCGTGTCACCCTGCTGCCCGGCCCCGGCTTCATCTTCCCATCTGGCAGGTTCAGCCGCCGCTCTGCGCCATGCCGCTTCCATGCATCCGCCTGCCTGACTGCCGGTTAAACCCTGCCATTCTCAGGTGCCCGGCATTCACCTTCATGCTGCGTGCCGTCTCCTGTTCCTGACTGCAGGCTGAGCCCTGCCGTCCTCAGACGCCGTTCTGTGCCATGCGTGTCCGCGGGCAGGCTGCGCAGCCGCCAGCCGGCTGCATTCTGTCATCTGTAACTGCATCCCGGAGGCTGGAGAGGCAGCAGACTGCCTGTGCGGCGATGCCATCTCCATTTCCTGTGAATCCAAGTCCCTCCTCCGTTGTCGCCTTGATGCTGACCTGGGAAAGGTCCAGATGAAGCGTATCCGCAACATGCTGCCGCATCTGCGGCAGATAGGGCATCAGTTTTGGTCTCTGCGCAATGATTGTCGAGTCAATGTTCTCGATCACGTAGTTGTGCTCATCCAGAAGCTCTGCAACCTTTCCCAGAAGCTTCAGGCTGGATATGCCTTCATAGGCCGGATCCTTGTCCGGAAAATGCTGCCCGATGTCCCCCAGCGCTGCCGCGCCGAGCAGAGCGTCCATGATCGCATGCAGGATCACATCTGCATCCGAGTGTCCAAGGAGTCCCTTCTCATACGGAATCTCCACTCCGCCGAGGATGAGTTTTCTTCCCTCGACAAGTCTGTGCACGTCATAACCGGTTCCGACTCTCATGCTTATTCCCCTTTCTGTCCGTCCGCACCGGGCGTCAGGTGCTTCACTGTGATGCCGTTGACCTGCACATCATCCGAGATCGGGATGACAAGGCATTCCCGCCCGTCGATGATCTGCGTGCGGACCAGGTCTGTCCGGTCCGGGCTGACCGTCACCGTGACATCCGGCGTATGGACCTCGAATTTCCGGCTGCTGCAGACATTGGAAAGCATCAGCGTTCCCTTCTCGCCTGCATTTTCCTCGAAGCTCTGGTCAAATGCGTGCATGTCCTCCGGGCTGGCGCCGCTCTTCTCAAGCAAATTCCGCATCGTGACCTTGTCGAGTGAAACCGGGTCCGGGCTGTCCGCGTCCTTCGCCTGCTGCTGAATTTCCTGGAGACTGTCGTGCAGGTTCCGCACTGTCTCAAAGCTGCAGTCCCGGCCGAGCGTCTCCTCAACGACCGTCTGAAATGCTTCCTTCTGAAGTCCTGCGGAAAGCGGTGCCTGGCAGCCCAGCAGCTTGTCCGTCAGATCGAAGTGGAGATCCTCCGAATCCTTCGAGTAGTAGAGCGTATGGTGAATATCCGCCGCTCTGTCATTGAAAGCCGGAAACATGAAACCAACCTCCGGCATCGCCACCACCCAGTCCCGCTCCCGGTTTTTGAACACCTGCTCTGCCGGGGCATAGGAAAGTGCCGGCTTCGAAAGATCGACCGGGCAGATCGCGCACTGGAAGTAGCTGAACACGGAGCTGGACGCATCCAGCATCTCGATCTCATCCGTCGTCTTCCCCGGAACATCATAGTTGTTGTACAGAAGAAGGATCAAATAGTTTTCGCCGGTCGTATAGCTTTCGATGACCTTATTATAGAAAGCATCCAGAAGCTCCTCGTCCTCCAGCTCGCTTTTCGCCAGGCGGTACAGAAATGCCTGCGTCCCGTCCTCCTCCTCGCTCTCCATCGGAAAGTCCATGTTGATCAGATTTTTCCCCAGCGTCCCGGACAGGGTTTTGCGGAAGATTTCAAAGTACTTGAACATCTCCTCTTCCTCCAGACGCTGAAACATCTGCGAGAACGTTGTAATCTTCTCTTTCTCGGCACTGACATAACAGCCTGTGATGCGGGTGAAGGTATTCTTCTGCACCGTCAGCTGTTTCTTGATCTCTGATATTTCCTTCTTGTTCATGATTCATAATCCCCTGTTTTCATATTCATCCCCTTGGTACCGCACGATCCCCATCCTCAGTCAGCCTGATCAGCCCGTTATTAAGCGGTTCGCGGCACCGCTGAACATTTTATCAGAGAAACACCCCTCGGGCAAGGACGCGTCCGCCGGCAGCTCCCCCGTCATCTCGTGCTCCGCGCTCGATGATGAGCGGTCACCTTCATAAAAAAGCCGCAGGCAGCGGTCTGCCTGCGGCATGAATCTACGCTTCGTCAGCGTCCGGTCTCCTCATGTACCTGCGGTGCTCTTCCTGTGTCAAGCGGTCTGAGCGGCACCTCCGCCACACCTTTCTCGCCCCAGAACGCCTTCAGGTTGCCAAATGGATCTGCCGGTATGGATGCTTTTTCCGCCTTCTTCTTCGCGGATCCGCCCTTCTTTCCCGAAGTCCCGCCCTTTCCGGTGCCGTCAGACTGGTCGGGTTCCAGGTTCAGTTTTTCCAGCACATCCCGTACCTTCCTGACCGGGAAGATCTCCAGTGCCTCCTTCACCTCATCTGCGACCTCGTCGAGATCCTCCACATTCTCATATGGAACGAAGACGCGCTTAATTCCTGCCCGCTGCGCGGCCATCAGCTTCTCCGGAAGGCCTCCGATCGGCATGACTCCTCCGCGAAGCGACACCTCTCCGGTCATTGCCCACTCCGGGCTGACCTCCCTGCCTGTGACAAGGGATGCCAGCGCTGTCGTCAGCGTGATCCCGGCGGAAGGTCCGTCCTTCGGGATCGCGCCCTCCGGAACATGGATGTGAAGATCATTTTTCTCGAAAAGCTCTTCCTTGTCCGGATACATGGCCTTGACAAGGGAGATCGCGATCTGCACCGATTCCTTCATCACATCGCCGAGCTGCCCGGTGATGATCACTTTCCCGTTCCCCTTGGTGAACAGTGTCTCAATGAAAAGAATCTCCCCGCCTGCCGCCGTCCAAGCGAGTCCTGTCACGATGCCAGGCTTCTTCTCCTCCAGGATAGAGTCATGGTGGATCGGATGCTGATCCAGATACTGCCGCACATCATCCTTTCCGACCACAATCCGAAGTGCCGGGTGATCACTTTTACCGGTCCCTGCGGCACCTCTTCTGTCTGCCCCGTCCTGCGGCAGACTCAGGGCAGTTGACTTCTTGTCCGTGCTCTCCTGGGACTGCTCCACAATCCGGACAGCCGCGTATCTGCAGAGCGTGTCCATCTGCTTCTTCAGCCCGCGGACACCGGACTCCATCGTATATCCCGATATGACAGTCCGGATCGCGTCATCGGTTACCTCAAGCTGGTCAGGTGTAATTCCGGCTGCTTTCATTGCCCTCGGAAGCAGATGACGCCTTGCGATCTGGAATTTCTCAACCGCTGTGTATCCCGGGAACTGGATGACCTCCATACGGTTCAGCAGCGGTTCCGGGATTGTGTCCGTCGTGTTCGCCGTGCAGACAAACAGTACATCCGACAGATCATATGGAACATTCATGTAGTGATCCGTGAAGCTGAAGTTCTGCTCCGGATCGAGCACCTCGAGGAGAGCAGACGCCGGATCGCCGTTGTAGTCCCGGCTCAGCTTGTCTACCTCGTCCAGCACGATGACCGGATTCGAGGTACCGGCTGTCTTCATTGCATTCATAATTCGTCCGGGCATTGCCCCGATATAGGTTCTGCGGTGGCCTCTGATTTCCGCCTCGTCGCGCACGCCTCCAAGAGAAATGCGGACATACTTTCTTCCAAGTGCCTTTGCGATGCTCTGTCCGATGCTCGTCTTGCCGGTTCCAGGCGCTCCTACAAACAGAAGAATCGAGCCGGACTGTTTCCTGTTCAGGCTCATGACCGCAAGCTGCTGAATCACACGGTTCTTGACCTTCTTCAGTCCATAGTGATCCTCATCCAGGATCTCCTGCGCCTTTTTCAGGTCAATTTTCTTCGATCTTGCTTTCTTCCAGTCAAGCGAGGTCACGAAGTCCAGGTAGTCATAAAGCATTCCGTACTCATGGCCTTCCTTCCCCTCCTGCTTCATCCGCTGCAGAACCTTGTCCGCCTCCTTGCGGGCGGTCTCGTTCATGCCGGACTTCTCGATCTTTTCCTGGAAGCGGCGCACATCGGAGACATTCTCCGGATGCATCTCATCGAGCTGCTTCTGCAAGAAATCAATCTGCTTCTTCAGCGCATCCTCCCGGTAGAGCTTCTCGTTCGTCTTCTTCGCTGCGTCCTCCGCCTCGCTGGTGACATCGGACTCCGCGATAAACCCGTAGATAGCCTTCTCAATCATGTCGAGGCGCTCCGATTCCTTGTTCACCTCGAGAAAATGAAAGCGTTCCTCCGGATCCAGGCTCAGATAGGAGGACAGCGCTGTAGCAGCCTCCTCAAGGCTCTTCCACCGGTTGACGTACTGCCGTGCCATCAGCCCCCATGGGAACTTCTTCAGGAATTCAAACAATCTTCCCTTCATGGCGTTGAGGCGCTTGTTCATCTCCTCTTCCGGAACATCCTGAACATCCTCGCGCAGGACGGAAGGCACATAAATCTCCTCACCGCTGATCTCAACCTCTCCGAGATCCATCCGTCCCAGTGTTTCGATCGTCACATCTCCATCCGAATCAACCGACTGAACTCTGCCTGAGACTCCGATCGGATAGAAATCGTCCTTCGTCAGGTTTTCCTTTTTCTTGGATTCCTTCTGAAAAACGAAAAGGACGTCGTCCCCCTCATGGATGTCTGTCGTGGACGCATCGTCAAAAAAGTCTTTCTTAAAGGTCAGCGAAATATTCGGGAGTATGATCATGTTATAAACAGGTACTGTAATCATTCGCGATTCCCCCTTATCTTCTCTCATTTCATTCGGGCCATTCATGCTGTATGAGTTCCCGCACTGCTTTCGCAGCGTTTCCATACTCATACCTGCCGCTGTCACTCAGGCCCTGCCGTACTGTATGAGTCCCGCACTGCTTCACTGCCTTCGGCAAAGGCATCGCAGCTGGACTCATACAGTACAATAGCACTGCTTGTTAGCAGTGTCAATACATGAGTGCTAATAAATATGCAGCAAATTTAATTTTGCACAATTTGAAGAACAGGTGAAATACACAGACCTCGATTCGGAGGCTCCGTCGTTATCTCGTACTCCGCACTCGATGATGAACGGCAGCCATCATAAAAAAAGCAGCCCTGACGGGCTGCTTCGCTGCCTGTTGTTCACTTTTCAGACACCGCTGTCTCCGTAGTTGGAGAGAACACGGGCGGACGGATCGTTGACGTCGCAGCCCTTCCAGCTTTTATTCGGCATCCAGAAATCCTTGATCATTTCCGCCTGTCCCGGGTAGTATTCCTCGAAAATCTCGCGGTACAGCAGGCTTTCCTTTGTAAACGGCCTGCAGTAACCGTACTTCGCCGCGCGTTTCTGAAACTCCTCATCTGTATACTTTGTCTCGGCGTAGGCCTTCAGGTCATCGACCATCGAGTGTCCGACCGCATCAGAGAAGGCTGCCTTCTGCCTCCACAGAATGTTCTCCGGAAGAATATGGTCCTTCTCGAAGGCATGTCTGAGTAAATACTTTCCCATGTTATAGGTGTTCATCTTCATCTTCGGATTGATACTCATGACATAGTGCACGAATTCCAGATCTCCGAATGGAACACGCGCCTCGATACTGTTGTCCGCGATGCATCTGTCCGCACGAAGGACGTCATACATGTACAGCTCATCGACACGCTTCTTGGACTCCGCCTGGAAGGCTTCCGCCGTCGGCGCAAAGTCTGTGTACTTATAGCCGAACAGTTCGTCGGAAATCTCCCCGGTCAGCAGAACCCGGACATCTGTCTGCTCGTGAATCGCCTTGCAGCACAGATACATACCCATGCTTGCACGGATCGTCGTGATATCCCAGGTTCCAAGTGTCTTGATGACCGTCGGCAGATAGTCAATCACCTCCTGCGCAGTCATATAGACCTCCGTGTGCTCGGCGCCGATGAAGTCTGCAACCTCCCTCGCATATTTCAGGTCTATGGCATCCTTGTCCATCCCGATTGCGAAGGTCCGGATCTTCTTCCCAAGGATCTTTGCGGATATGGCGCAGACAAGCGATGAGTCGAGTCCGCCTGAGAGCAGAAAGCCCAGCGGTGCGTCGGCATCCAGCCGCTTGTCAACTCCCTTGATCAGCTTTTCGCGGATCGTCCGGCATGCGATTTCAAGGCTGTCCTGGTTGTAGTCCTCGACCGTCGTGATGTCCATATAGCGGGTGAAGATGCCCTCACCCTCTTTTGCCCCGGCCTTTCCGATGTAGTAGTATCCGGGCGGAAATGGCTTGATGCGGTCACACAGGCCAATAAGGTTGCAGGCCTCCGAAGCAAATATGATCGATCCGGTTTTCTTCGAAAAACCGTAGAACAGCGGGCGAATCCCGATCGGGTCACGTGCTGCGATATAACGGTCATGCGCCCCGTCATAAATCACGAGAGCGTACTCGGCATCCAGCTTGCGGAACATCCTGGTTCCATACTGTTCATACATCGGAAGAAGGACCTCGCAGTCTGAAACGGAGGAAAACTTGTATCCCAGGTTCTTCAGCTGCCCCATCAGGATGCGGAATCCGTAAATCTCACCGTTGCAGATCGCCATGTTGCCATCCTTCACAAACGGCTGCATGCCTCTGTCTGACATATCCATGATCGCCAGCCGGTGATAACACAGATATCCCGACGCAGTCTCTGTGATCGCGCTTTTGTCCGGTCCGCGCGGAATCGTGCGGTCAAACGCCTCCCGGAACTCATCCGGCTTCAGTGCCTTATCTGTGAAACACATGATCGAACACATAGTGAACCCTCCCGATGCCTGCAAAACGACCTGCGTATTGATTCTGGAAGCAAAAAAGGCGCTGACAGATGAACCCATCTGTCAGCGCCTTCGCTGTTATGGAAGACAATACCACCAATCATGCAGAATGTCAAAGCATTTCTTTCGGAAATCGGAGGGCTCCCGAAATTTTTTTGTCAGCCTTGTCAGCTGTCAAAACCGCTCCAGACTGGTTTGCCCGGATAAGTCTTCACCTGCTCCTCGCCGGTCAGAATCCGCATGGCACCGGCTGCCATCGCCTCCTGCTCAAACTCACCCGGATACTGGTACACCGGGGCTATGAAACTGCAGCTTTCTTCGATCCGTTTTCCGATCTCCGGGAACCGGAGCAGTCCGCCGGTCAGAAGGATGGCGTCAACCTGCCCCTTCAGCGGTGTGCTCATCATCCCGATCCACTTGATGATCTGGTAGATCATCGCATTCCAGACCCGGATGGCTGTCTCATTGCCATTCTCAACCATCCGATGCACCTTGTCAGAGTTGGATGTTCCAAACCAGGAGGACAGGCCGCCCGCCTGTGAGCAGAGATCCCGGATCTCGCGGTCCGTGCGGCCAAGCAGAACCCGCCTTCCGTCCGTCACCGCAAGGCTGCCCATTCTGGTCGGCGTAAATGGTCCCTCACCACCGCCGGCATCATTTCCATCGATCATCCTTCCATGTTCATGTGCCGTCACCGATATGCCGCCGTCGATATGACAGACGATGAAGTTGCAGTCTTCATACCGCTTTCCCATCCGTTTTGCGTGGGTTCTGGCTGTCGCCTTCAGGTTCAGGGCATGAGAGACCGCCCGTCTGTAGACCCCTTTCAGTCCTGTGATACGCGCATCATCGCAGAGCTCGTCAACAACCGGAGGATCCATCATGATCATGATTCCACCGTATTTCTGATGCACCTCGTTCGCCATCTGGACGCCCAGCATGGACGCGTGGTACAGCCCGCCCCTGGCCGCTCTTGTATCCGCAATCAGCCGCTCATCGATCTGGTATATGCCTCCGGGCACCGCATAGCAGCCCCCGCCCCGGCCGACAACCGCATCGATGCCGGTCAGGTCGATGTGATCCTCCTTCAGGAAATCGTAGATAACCTTCATGCGGTAATCCAGCTGGTCATTGATGGTTGGAAATGAAAGAAGAACCTTCGAGTCGTGGAAGACGTCTGTCGTATAGATGTTTTTATCATTCTCAAATAGCGACAGTTTGGTGGATGTCGATCCGGGGTTGATGATGAAGATCCGGTATGTACGCGTCATGACTCTGCTTTCCTGTCCTTTCCATCCTCCGCAGTCTTATCTGCCTGTTTCATATCCTTTGCAAACGCTTCTGCTGCCTTCTCCTGTTCTGCGGCAGGTGTCTCTGCAGTTTCTGCCTCTGCCTGCTGCGCGGGCACTTCAATGTCTGGTGCCTGCTGCGCGTGTATTTCAGTGTCTTTCGCCTGATGTGCTGGTACCTCGGTATCTGCTGCCTGCTGCGCCAGTGCTGCATCTGCCGACTGCGCTTCCGTGTCTACGCCCGTCTCCGTCTGCTCTGCCTGGAGATTTCCGGTCAGCTCCGGATCCTGTGGGACATCCTCCATCCTTCGGGTCAGCTTTCTGGACGTATCCTTCACAAACTTCGCACTGCGCTCCTTCAGGCTTGTGAACCCGTTCTTCGTCTTTGCCGCCGCGCTCCCGAAAAACTCTCCTGTTTTGTCTGCTGCACTTCCCGCAAGCTTCCCGACTTCCTGCCCGACTTCCCGAAAATCCTGGGCAACCTTTGCCCCGGCCCCTTCCTCCGGCGACAGTCTTGCCCCGCACTTCGCACAGAACTTGTCTCCCGGATCAGCCGGCTTGCCGCAGTTCGGACAGTAGACAATCCCGTTGACCTCGTCAAGCTGCTTTGAATACTTTTCGATATTCGCATATGCAACCTTTACAGCCGCATACTCATCCTCCAGTCCGTTCCTCGGACTGTCCGGATTCTCCTTGTAGACACTTTCCCCGATGACTGCAAAAAGTCTTTCAAGAGCACGCTTCTCTGCAGAGATTCGTCCCTTGATGGAGACGCTGTCGCTCATCTTCTGAACACCATTCTTTGTATCGCGTCCGATCCTGGCAAGTTTCTGTCCCAGATTGCTCCAACCCATACTGACACCTCGCTTCCAGCTTTTCCACTTTGATTCCGGCTGTCCGATGCATCTTCCAGCCGTCCGATGCCTTCATTTATTCCCGATTATGAGCGAGGGGATTCTGCGTGTCAAGGGCTTGTCTGTCAGCTTAAAAATCGCTATAGTGGTCAATATCAAAGGAAGGATCTTCGAGGGGGAGCGTTCGTCATGAAGTGGACAGAAAAGTGTATCCTTAATCTGGCACATCATAACCTGTTTGAGAATGACGGGCACAGACACCGCTTCTACGATCTTCTGGATTGTTATTTTGACAAGCCATTCTTCACCAAGGGGCTCTGCAAGTGTATGTACCTTTCTGCCTGGGACACAGAGCACTTTTCCATGATGCTTGAAACCCTGAACGCGACGCTGATTGAGCATGATTTCCGTCTGCATCTGATGCGGGACCAGGGTCAGATCGAGCAGGCAGAAGCACACGCCGAGCACAATCTGGAAGCGGAGGAAATCTGGAAGCTTGTGAATGCCTTCGTCAGCGGCCGTCCCTACGACAGTTCCAGTCTGTCCGATGTCGAAATCCGTTATCCGGAAACCGCATATATGATCAAGCGTGCCCTTCTGGCATCGAAAATCATCGATGAACTTCCATCTCTGAATCTACCCTCTTCAGACGCATCCTCCGCGTCAGTCCTGTCAGACAACCGTCTTTTCTGACTGAAAAAAGATTATTTATGCACGTTTTCTATATATTATTCTAATTTTTCATATAATTTGTCCATTTGTCTTTCATCTTTTTCCCTGTTATCATGATATCTGTTCCTATTATTGTTTAACTGTTTTCATTCTGCACAATCGTCTGATCCATAAATCAGTCTGACCCGGAGTGCAGTGAAAGGAGATGACATGGCGCCACGACTCTTATCCGGCAATCAAGTCGTTTACATCATGATGGAATTCGGCAGCATGCTTCTGTGGGACGAAGCCAGCAAGAAACAGTTCATCGACTCTGTCCTTGACGAAAAACGCCGGCTCGGGATCGAAGTATATGCCTTCTCCATTTTCAGCGACCGGGCTTTCCTGGTGATTGGTAAGTTCGGAGCCTATACAGAAGAAGAGGCCTGCCGGGATGTTCTCATCATCCTTCAGCATTATTTGAAAACTGACTGTCTGACACAGGATGACCGCCGATTCTTTCAGAATGGCTCAAACCTGAAACTCACCCTCTGTCTGTTGAACGGCAAGGATGAAATCGTGGATGCCCTGATCTATGTCCACCTTGTTGCACGGGATCTGGGCTATGTACGGGCTGCCTTTGACTACTGGTGGTCCTCCATCCAGATCTATCGGAACCGGCCCTCCTGGAACGGCCTCAACGCCGAGACAGTCTATGAAAACCTTTCTCCCGACGCCGGGCGCTCGAGGCGAAATCTTGTCCGCCGGCACCGGGAAATCGAACGCTCAGGCCGTTTCTTTCCTGACTGTCTGTCAGCTCCGGTCATTTTTACAACACTTGCCTGTCTTCCGTCACAACCTCCGGCAAGTCCGGCTTCCGAATGTCCGGAGAGGCCGGCTCAAGCTGACGCTGAGTCTTCTGTTCCCTCTCTTGTTGCCCGGGTCGGATAATGTCCCGTCTTCCGCATATTTTTCTTAAGTTTCTCCTGTACCTGTGACAAAGCAGCCGATTAATGGTATAAAGGGATGACAGGAGGTAACTTCGAATGATCAAAAGATATGGAAAGTATGGCGTTTTGCTCGGAGCTGTCCTCAGCCTGACAGGCGTGCTTCTCTCCGGCTGTACCAGTACACAGTCCGGCAATCTGAGCAGCGGCAGCCAGACCCCTGCAGCGCAGGGCGGTTCTGCCACCCAGTCAGCAGCCTCGTCCGGTTCAGCGGATGCTCGTCCGGATCTCGTTCTTTCATCAGCAGACGGGCAGACCGGGACGACAGACCAGGCTGGTCAGCCATCAGCAGGCCAAGCTGCCCAGAATACACAGAGTACCACGCAGAGTCAGACATCGGCAGGCTCCGGTACGTCCGACAGAGGGGACATCGTCACCTACGATGAGCAGCATCAGAATGGTGCTGAGGATGATACTCCTTCCGTCTATGACGCAGATGCGGATGATGATTCCAGCGATACACAGCAGGGTGTTGATCAGTTTACCGGCTCCTTCAGCAAGGAGGACGACAGCGAATCCGTCACACTCAGCCTTGACAATGACACCGATTTGTCCTTTTCTTTCGCCAGTTGCGGTATCCATGGCAGTGCACAGGTTTCCGGACAGACAGCTGTGTACAAAGGAGATGATGACTACACAATCACATTTTCCGTCTCGGGAGACATTCTCAAGGTGACGGTGGGCGGAGATGATGCCTCGCAGTCTGCCATCAACGGTACCTACTACCGTGAATCTGAGACCGAAGCGGATGAGGGCTGAATTTTTGCCGATATTTTTATAAAACATCTTGACAATCTGTCTCCCGGCATGTATGATAGCAAAGTCATCGCGTTCGAGAGAACAGATTGTCATTCTGATTGAAGATTGTGGGATCTTAGCTCAGCTGGGAGAGCATCTGCCTTACAAGCAGGGGGTCACAGGTTCGAGCCCTGTAGGTCCCATCAGAAGTCAGAATCCATATATGGCGGAGTAGCTCAGTTGGCTAGAGCATGCGGTTCATACCCGCAGTGTCAAGAGTTCGAATCTCCTCTCCGCTACGTCTGGGAAGCCTTTGCAGGCTTCCCTTTTTTTGTGAAAACTCCTGGCGTCCGCTCATCATCAAGCGCGGAGCACGAGATGACGGCGGAGTCGCCGAATCGAGTACTGTTCCTGTCTGTATGTGTTCCTGTCTGTATGACTGCCGCTGTCTTCTGTGTCCTGACATGGTATATCCTCCTGAAATGCAAAAGTCCGGCGGAAGATTCCGCCGGACTTTTCGCTTTTTTCCTGCTCAGGATGCCTCTTTCATGTACGAATCCCATGTCGTCTCGAACTGCCTGCTCCGCGCATCGATCTTCTGCATGATCTGATCCGCCGCGCTTCCGGATACCGGTGTCGGCTGGTAATTATTATAACTGCTGTCCGAGCTGACGCAGACTGGAATAATAGCGATATTGTCATCCTTCTGCGCGCCATCTCCGGTGACCGTAAAGGTCTGTCTGAACATCATAGCGTCCATGTCTCTCGGGTGCAGATTCCCGCCAAAGCAGAAGTTTCCAAGTCCATACACAATGAACTTCCCATTGTACTTTTCAATGCCGGACACGATGTGGGAATGGGAGCCGACGACCAGATCCGCGCCGGCATCAACTGCCGCATGTCCCAGCGTCACCATATCCTCATTTGGCTCCTCGACCAGCTCTGAATTCCAGTGGAAGTCAACAACCACAAGCTGGGCATTCTCCGCTTTCGCCTGCTTAACAGCGCTTTTCAGCTGGTCCAGGCTCTCCAGCCCGTTCTCAACTGCATAGATGCCGATAAATGCACATTTGACTCCATTCAGTTCCTGATAGGCGATATCATTTCCGCTGCACCATGCAATCCCTGCGCCGGTCAGTGCATCCTCAGTATCCTTCAGCCCCTGCTCGCCGTAATCCATCGTGTGATTGTTGGCAAGTGTCACCGCCTCGATGCTCCCGTCTTTCAGAATCGCCGTATAAGCCGGGTCCCCCTTAAATGTAAACTTCTTGTTCGCCCTCTGATCGGATGTCGTCAGGGTTCCCTCAAAATTCGCGATGGTCAGATCGTCCTGGCTGAGGATATCACGCACATTCTGGAAGAAATAGCTGTCTCCGTGGACAGCCTGGAAAGCCGGGAAACTGGTGTCAGCCGCCAGGGACGGATCCGTCCCGAGGGTACAGTCTCCGACTGCTGTAATCGTTACCGTTTTCGCGTCCGACACAGTAATCTCGGCTGTCGTATCCGGAAGGCCGTCCGCAGACGCCGTCACCTTTGCCTTCCCTTCAGAAACCGGAACAATGATGTTCCCCTGATCGATCCGGAATACCTTCTCATCCGAGGATGTATATGTAAGATGATTGACATACGCATTCTTCGGTCTGACATCCGCATGGATGGTCATCGAGCTGCCCGGCGTGACAAAATAGCTCTTCTTTGAGAATGAGAGAGACTCAGCCTCGGTGAACGTTCCGCTCACTGGGGCTGTCATATTCCCTGCCTTGTCAACTGCATACCACCAGTAAACCTGGTTCTTCTCTTCTTCAAAGGGCTGCGTGTAGGCCTGATAGAGCGGCACATCCGACGCAGGACCCGTCACGCCATAGTAGATGCCTGCCACACCGGATGAGTCGTCTGTTGCCTCCAGTGTCACCTTTCCGGCAGATTCATGAACCGTGACAACCGGCGGATCTGCATCCACATATGCCAGCTTTACCGTGGCATTCCGGACCTTGTCTGTCGACACAACCATCAGTTTCAGCGTCCCGGTTGCTGCCTGAACGGTGATATCCGTCTTTTTATCTCCGGAAAACTTGACTGCATCCCCATTAACGGTGATTGACTGGATGGTCTTCGGGGCACGGACCGAAAGGGTCACATCACCGGAGGTTGTATACGATGTCGGCTGCCGCCGGATACGGACTGTCAGTCCCTCGTCCGCTGTGATGCCGCTTCCTGACGAGGACGCGGACCCGTCCGTGCCGGAACCTGCCGCCCAGAAAATCAGAAGCACGGCAAGGAGGATTCCTGCTGCCAGGAAGCCTGCCATGATCAGACCTCTCTTTTTTCTGGCCTGCGGGGTCGTCTCCCTCATCCCGGCTGCTTTTGCTGAAGCCAGCTCTGCCCGCGGATCTGTTCCGAGAATCTCCGAAACGCTTGCCTGGTTCTTTCCCTGTCTGCTTTTCCCTGCTCTCAGTTTGGAAAGCCTGCCGCTCAAACCGTCCAGGAATCCTCCTGAGTTCCTCCCTGCTTCCTTCAGGAAACGGCGCCCGCCTTCCTGCGTTCTCCTGCTTCCGCTGTCTGCGGCAGACAGATCAGGCAGAGGACCTGTCTTTGAGCCATCAAGGTCTATAACCTCAACCTGTTTATGGTTGGCATTCTCATTCAGATTGACAACCTCGATGCTTCGCGGCATCGCTGCCGGTGTCTGATCCGCTGCAGACGCTTCACCCCCCTCGGCCAGGTGAGCACGCTCGCCGTCCGGCTGATTTCCGTTCTGCCAGCTGACGGCAGGCTTCATCTCCGGCTGAGTTCCGTCCTGCCAGCTGACGACAGGCTTCATCTCCGGCTGTGGTTCTTCAGCTTCTGTGGTCTTCTGCGGATTTTCATCAGCTGTATCAGCCGGCTGTACAGACTCATCCTCCGCAATCGGCTGTTTGTCCTCCGGATTCCTGGCTGCCGCGCTTTTCCTCTTCGTTCCAAAAAGACCTGACACACGTTCAAGCATTTTTGAAAGCGAAGATTCTTCATTCCGTAACCGTCTCTTCGCCCCTTCCGGTTCCCCGGCCGATCTCTCAGACCGGAAGTCTGCCTCATCCGATTCAAAATCATCCAGGGACAGATCCTTTTCCTGAGATCGCCTTAATGCACCCGCCTGCTCCTCTTCCTTCTTCCCGTCATCCGGGCGGACCCACTGCTTCACCGGGAGATCCGGAATCCGGACATGACGAAGATTGAAACGCGGAGGCTGCTCCATTCGCCTCTTCCAGTCGTCCTCAGGCCGGTCTGACTCGATACCGGCAGTGCCTGTCGGCTGCTCCGTTTTTCGTGATGCTTCCGGCACAGACGCTGATGTTTTCTGGTCCTGCGTTCCCGCTCTGACAGACGCTGATGCTCCCGCGCCGGTTTCTGTCCTCTCGGATGCGTCCTCAGGCTGCGGGGCATGAATCTCTCTCATCTCTATCTCCGGAGATGCCGGCACTCCATACAGAAGCTTTCCGATATCGTCTTCCTCTGATCGTCCTTCCGGCTGCGGCTCCGGCGCATATGGCTCCGGTTCCTCCTCATCTCCGAACTCATCCTCATCCAACGCGTCTTCCTCATCCGGATCGTCGTCACGGCTGTCATTCCATCTCCGTTTTTCTTTCGATCCCTCCTGTACGCCTTCCTGATCTTGATTCTCATCCTCACGGGAAAGGCGCTGGATCAGGCTTCCAAATCCGCCCCGGATTCTCTCAGCCAGACGCCCGGGGAGGGAATCCGGTTCAGATATCTCTTTCGGGTTTTCTTCTTCCGGATTTTCGTCCTCCTTCGCCGTCCCTTCGGAGCTGCCGTTTTCCTTCGGCGGCTGCCACCGCTGCGCGGCTTCTCGGACAGAGGTCTCGCCCCTCTTCGGAAGACGCGCAATCCCCCAGTGAAGCTTCAGATCTGTCTCTTCCGGCTGTGTTTCCTCCGGCTTTTTCTCCTCCAGCTTCTCCATATCGGTGGAAAGATCCGGTGAGAACGCCGCAGAAGCTTCCGCTTTTGCCTCACTGACAATGGCTTCAGTCTGCTCCTCCGCCTTCCGGCTGAGTGCTTCCTGCCGCTCTTTTTCCTCCTGCTCTTCCTTCTCGCGCTGTCTTTCCGCTTCTTCCCGAGCCTTCTCTCTCTCACGCGCCCGGCGTTCCGCTTCCTGGCGCGTGTCGAAATGAATCTTCACAACCCTCGATCTTACGGCCGTACTCTCGTCTGATGTTTCCTTAAGCTCCTTCAGAAGCTCCCTGATTTCTTCGTTATCCATGAATCATTTACACCCTGAAGTAGTCAACGCCACTCTCAAATACCTTCATATCCTGCTCGCCGCTGATATTGATTGCGACGCCGTCGCCTCTGCGCTCGACATGTGCCATCTTTCCGAAGATCCGCCCGTCCGGGCTCGTGATCCCCTCAATACAGCAGACCGAGCCGTTCACGTTCCACTCACTGTCAGATGTGACCGTTCCTTCCGGTGTGCAGTACATCGTCGCTGCCTGTCCATTTTCAAGCAGCTTCCGTACCCAGGCCTCATCCGCCACGAACCGGCCTTCACCGTGGGAAGCCGGATTCACATACACACCGCCTGCCTCTGCCCTGCTGAGCCAGGGGCTCTTCTTTGAAACGACCTTTGTATATACCATTCTCGAAATGTGCCTGTGAATGGTATTGAAGGTCAGCGTCGGAGAATCCTCCTTCTGGCCGACGATCCCGCCATACGGCACAAGCCCCAGCTTGATCAGGGCCTGAAAACCGTTGCAGATGCCAAGTATGAGACCATCGCGTTCGTTCAGAAGCCTTGTGACAGCCTCCTTCAACTTCTCGTTTCGGAAGGCGGTTGCAAAAAACTTTGCAGAGCCATCCGGTTCATCTCCTGCGGAAAATCCGCCCGGGAACATGAGGATCTGGGCTTTGTCGATCGATGCCGCAAACTCATCGATCGATTCCGATATTTCTTCCGCTGTCCGGCTCCGCAGAACCTTCACATCCGTGTTGGCTCCCGCAGCATCAAAGGCCTTGGCCGAATCATACTCACAGTTCGTTCCCGGGAAGACCGGGATAAAGACATTCGGCTGTGCAAAATGATGTGTGCAGACTGAAATCTGCGGCACCTCGCAGATCGGAAGCTTTTCCGGTGCCTCTGCGCTTTTCTCCGGCCTGCCCGGGTGCGAGTGGAAGACCTGCTCCAGCGTACCAGTCCAGGAGGATATCGCCTCCTCTACCGGAATTGTGATGCTCCTGTAGGACAGCTTCCGGTCATCCGTCACAACACCGACCACCGTATAGGCTGTCTGAAGCTCTGAGACCTTCCCGTCCGGTACTTCTGCCACAATTGCGCCGAAATCCGGGAAGAACAGATCCTCAGGTGCAACCGAATGCTCGATCCGAAAGCCGAGATGATTGCCGAACGCCATCTTTGACAGGGCAGCCGCGACCCCCATCCGGTCAATCGCATAGGCAGAAATCACTCTTCCGGCCTTCACATCCTCAAAGAACCTGCCATACTGCTCTTTTGCCGCCTCATAGTCCGGGAGATCGTATGAATCCCTCGGGACCTGGATCAGGACAAGCTTTGATCCCGCCTTCTTCAGCTCCGGTGAGATGATATTGCCAAGTTCATTGACATCGACCGCGAACGATACGAGTGTCGGCGGCACATCAATGTCGTCAAATGTTCCTGACATGGAATCCTTCCCGCCGATGGAGGCAAGACCGAATCCCCGCTGTGCGGCGTACGCCCCGAGCAGTGCCGCCAGCGGCTGGCTCCATCTCTCCGGGTCCGTGCTCATCCTTCTGAAATACTCCTGGAAGGTAAAATGAATCTTCTTCCAGTCTCCGCCGCCTGCAACAATACGCGCGACAGACTCCAGGACAGCGTACTGTGCGCCATGGTACGGGCTCCAGGAAGAAAGCCAGGGATCAAACCCGGCTGCCATCATCGTAACCGTGTCACATGTTCCCTTCAGGACTGGAAGCTTTGCAACCATTGACTGGGTCTCTGTCAGCTGATACTTTCCGCCATAGGGCATGAGGACCGTCCCTGCACCGATGGAGGAATCGAACATCTCCACAAGCCCCTTCTGCGAGCAGCCGTTCAGATCCGAGAGACTTCTGAGCCACCTGTCCCGGACCTCCGCCTCGTCGATCGGCTTTTTCTCAAAGAACCGGGCCTGCTCATCAGGCTCTTCAATTCTGGCATCTGTCTCCTGATGCGCTCCATTCGTGTCAAGGAAAGCCCGCTCAATATCGACGATGGTCTTCCCTCTCCAGTTCATGACCAGCCTGGGCTCCTCTGTAACCTTCGCCACCTCCGTGGCCTCAAGGTTCTCCTCCGCCGCATATTTCATGAAAGCCGGCTCATCCTTCGGATCGATGACGACCGCCATCCGTTCCTGAGACTCCGAAATCGCAATCTCGGTTCCGTCAAGTCCGGCATATTTCTTCGGAACCTTGTCAAGGTCAATGACAAGCCCGGCTGCCAGCTCCCCGATCGCAACAGACACGCCGCCTGCTCCGAAATCATTGCACTTGCGGATCAGCTTCGAAACCTCCGGTCTCCTGAACATCCGCTGAAGCTTTCGCTCTGTGGGTGCATTCCCCTTCTGAACCTCGGCCCCGCACACCTCGATCGACTGCGCGTTGTGTGCCTTCGAGGACCCGGTCGCACCCCCGATTCCATCCCGTCCGGTCCGTCCGCCGAGCAGAATGATTACGTCTCCCGGTCTCGAATCCGCGCGGAGGACGTTCTTTCTCGGAGCCGCCGCCATGACTGCGCCAAGCTCCATCCGCTTTGCGACATAATTCGGATGATAAAATTCCTTTACATATCCGGTCGCCAGCCCGATCTGGTTTCCATAGGAGCTGTAGCCATGCGCAGCCTCCCGGACCAGCTTCTTCTGCGGCAGCTTTCCGTTCATCGTCTCACCGATCGGCTGACGGGGATCCGCCGCACCTGTGATGCGCATCGCCTGATAGACATAGGTTCTGCCGGAAAGCGGATCGCGGATCGCGCCGCCCAGACAGGTTGCCGCGCCGCCGAAGGGTTCAATCTCGGTCGGGTGGTTGTGCGTCTCGTTCTTGAAATTCACAAGCCACTCCTCGGTCTTCCCATCGATTTTGACCGGAACCACGATGGAGCAGGCATTGATTTCGTCCGTGTCCTCCTGGTCGCTCAGTCTGCCCTCCTTCTTCAGGACTCTGGCACCCATGGTCGCCAGGTCCATCAGACAGACATATTTGTCCTTTCTGTCTCCGTAAACCGCCCTTCGATCGGAGAGATACTGCCGGAGGGTGTCCTCAATCGGCTTTTTATATCGCCCATCTTCGATGGATATTGTTCTGAGCTCCGTTGCAAATGTCGTATGTCTGCAGTGGTCCGACCAGTAGGTGTCCAGCACACGGATCTCCGTTACGGTCGGATCTCTGTGCGCCTCCTGCAGATAGTAGGTCTGGATGAACTGAAAGTCACGGAAGGTCATCGCAAGATTCAGGGATTCATACAGCGACCTGAGTTTCTCCTCAGAAAGAGCGCGGAAATGATCAAAGACACTGACGTCTGCGGGCTGTTCATACCGGCGCTTGAGCGTATCCGCCTTTTCCAGGGATGCCAGTCTGGAATCAACCGGGTTGATCACGTAGCTCTCAATCCGGCCGATCTCCTCATCTGAGAGGGCCCCCCTGCAGACATAAACCGTCGCTGTGCGGATCCGGACATCGCCTCTCTCTCCGAGAAGCTTCACGCAGGCCTCGGCGGAATCCGCCCTCTGATCGAACTGTCCGGGCAGATACTCGACCGCAAACACCCTTTCGTCATCTGCCACAGGGAAGGTTTCCTCCGTGAGATCGTCAACAGGCGGTTCCGAAAAGACACACTTCTCGGCTTCCCGGAACACCTCATCGCTGATATTCTCGACATCATAACGAATCAGAATCCGGATCTCTTTCAGTTCCGGAATCCCGAGATAATTCCTGACCTCGTGAGCCAGGCTCTCCGCCGCGCCGCGAAACCCCTTCTTCTTCTCAGCATAGACTCTTCTGACACTCATCCGCTCTTCTCCTCTTTGATGTGGGGCTGGCCTGTCTCCCAGACACAGCAGGTTGCCAAAAATAAGATCTGAATTTATCAGCTGTCTGGCTGATTCAGCTGTTTTCTCAGTTCACTTTCCACCTTGCCTGCCTCGCTCTCCTCACTCTGAAGCACAATCTGCCGGCTTTTTTCTGTTCCTGGGTGAAACATCCACTTTTGTTCTCTCCAGGCAAAACCCAGGACTGCCGCGGCAGTCAGTACGATGATGATGATCAGCGCTCTGACTGTTGTTTTCAGGGCTTTGGACCGATTCTCATATTCTTCAAAGCTGTCAAGAGCCCGGTCCCGTCTGCGTCCGGGGGGTGCCGTACGAAAATGAACTTTCTTCAGTTCTTTCTTCTGCTGTTTCTCAAGCCGCTCTGCCCTCTTCTCCTCCGGACTTACCGGAACCCTCGCGCCGCACTGGCTGCAGTAATGATCCGTTTTCCGGAGCGGAGCCCCGCACTTTCTGCAAACTCTCATACCCGTCCCCCGGGCCGGAACGCCCTCGCTCCGACGCTCTCACATCACTGATAAAGAAGATTGGAAGAAACAGACAGGCTGCTCCACTTGTCCGTTCCTGTCTTCACATTGGCCGCCGGGATATTCACTGTAACGAGCATGCTTTGTCCGCCCTCGACTGCCTGCTGAACAGGCGTGTTCACCGATGCCACCTGCTTTGTCCCATCGGTCAGCACCAGATCGATGCTGTCGCACCACTTCGTCCCATCCTGGCCGTTAGCAAGCCACAGAGCCAGTCCGAGGCTGCCGTCTGTGTTCTGCCAGGCCATATTCACAAGACTGTAGAACGCCCCGTCGAACACACCCTTTTCAGAGAATCGAAGAGCCAGATAAGGATACAGGTCAACCGCATTTCTTCCGCTTCCAAGGGCAGCCTCGTACCCCTCCGGATACTTCCCGGAAAAGTAATTGCCCTCCGGAAGTGCCGCCGCCTTCCAGCCGTTCTTGTACTTTGCGATGCGCATCAGCACTGAATACCACTGTACCGAACCATCCTTCTCAACCTCATAATCGGTCAGTCCGACTCCAAAATAGTACGGTGACTGGGTCTTGTCTTTCGTCGGATCCAGGAAGCAGACATCTTTGTGCCCCGTGAGAGCCTTTGTCTCCGCCTCCGCCTGACTCACAGACTTCATCTGATTCTGAAGCGTATCCGCATCCATCGCAGTTTCAAAACAGGAAGCAAAATTCTCGTTGTCCGTCAGCTCCGCATAGTGCTTCATCTTCGAATAGAGCGCCCTTGCCTGCCTGACAGCCTCCTCTGCGGTGATTCCCTCAGCCTCCGCATTCGTCGGTCCGGCTCCGTCCGACTTCCCTTCTGAAGACGCGCCTTCTGTTTCATTCGTCTTCTCCCCGGAAATCGCTGCGGTCGAGCCCTCCTGAGCTGCACCCTGTGAAAGCGCGATTGCATTCTTTTCCCCGCTGCCAGCCGCCTCCAAGGCAGTCTCCGTCTCCGACTCTCCCAGGATCACTGCCGGTGCAGCCCCCGCTCCGAAGGCACACTCCATCGCCAAAACCCCGGCCAGCCAAACAGCCGCAGTCCTATTTCTCATCATGATAAAACCTCCATCCGCCTGCTCCGCTTAGGCACAACCCCTCCGCAACATCCAGCAGACTCGCACCCAGATTTTATAATGTTTCAGTGTATAAGTCCAGTCACAAAGAGCAGCCAGGTCGCATGCTTGCATGCGTATCCGGCTGCTCTTTAGTGACGACAACAGGCATGAGCGTGAAGCGACGCGTCAGCGGCGCGGGAACGCGAATGCCTGTAGCGGCCCGGAAGCTGCGAAAGCAGCGAAGGGACGCGTAGGACTTATACGCGTACGCATTACAGCGACGACAACCGGAAATGAGCGTGAAGCGACGCATTTTATTTACAGACACCACGGCGTCTCCCACTGGTACTTTTCCATCACCACGTGGCCATCCTGAAACTCCACCCCGTCCTCCTTCAGCAGTCTGACCTGCTCATTCTCTCCGCCAAAAGCGAACGCTTTGGAGACAGCACCGTCCTTTGTTACAACCCGGTAACACGGGACATGCTCGGGATCATTGTTTACATGCAGCGCAAACCCCACCACCCGTGCCCAGCGCGGATTGCCCGCAAGCCTGGCTACCTGGCCATAGGTTGCGACCTTACCTCTCGGAATCTGACGGACAACATCATAGATCCGCTGGAAACTGTTTTTTCCCTTATCTTCCCCGCCCTCTTCCGGATATGCCGCCTCATGATACTTGATTGATTTCGCCATCCATTTCTCTCCTTTGCTTCTGCAATAGAAGTCTCTTTCTATGATATACTGACAGACAGAAGGACGCCAGTGTGAATACAGGAGAAACCAATGAAACAGGATCAAAACGGGAATCGTGACAACAGCAGGGAAGTGATCAGCCGTCTCAATCAGCAGATCTTCAGCCTCAAGAAGCAGGTTCAGTCTGCCTCCCTTGAGATGGCTATGATGCGTGCCCAGATGGACGACCTGAAGAAAGATGCACGCCGCAGCCTGCGGCTCGAGCGTTTTAATGTACCGGACGATGCCCATATGGAGGAGATCAACGAGACGGTTGCAATGATCGAGAAAGCAATCGGAAAAGAACGCAGAAAAAACCGCTCATCCAGACCTGACAGAGAGGAAAACACTTCTCCGAGCAGGCTGGACGAGCGGATCATCCTGATCGTCCTGAAGCTGCGCCGCAAAAACTTTACAATCCGTGAAATCGCATCCCACACCGGCCTCGGCTTCGGAACTGTCCAGGGCATCATCCAGAAATACGGAAGTGATCCCGGTATTCAGAACCTGGTCACCGGCGGAACACAGATGGAGCTGAGCGATTACATTCTCGTCAAGCCCGGCGAAGATGAGAACTGAAACTGCGCAGCCTGACCCGGCAGGCTTGCCTGAAAGCAGTCACAGGCAAGCCTCCTGAAGCCTCAGATTTCCCTGGTTGCGTGTCTCAGCCACGTTCTCTCTTCTTCACTCAGGTAAGGGGAGACCTCCGCGTAAACCCTTCTGTGATATTGATTCAGAATCTCTTTTTCTCTCTCTGAGAGCATCTCCGGCACAACTGCATCCAGATCCCACGGCACAAGGGTCAGAACTTCGAATTCCATGAACTGCCCGTACTCATTCTTTTCCGCCTTTCTGCACAGCATCAGATTCTCGCAGCGGACACCGAACTTCCCGGTCAGATAGATGCCGGGTTCATCGGATGTCACCATCCCCTCTTCAAAGACGCATGGCGTGCGGCGTCCCGGTCTCCAGGTATAGTTGACGCTGTTCGGCCCCTCATGGACATTCAGAAGATATCCGACACCATGCCCGGTCCCATGGTTATAGTCAAGTCCTGCCTCCCAGAGCGGACTGCGTGCAAGGTAGTCGATGGCCGTCCCGGTGCATCCATAGTGGAATTTCGCTGCACCGAGATTCAGATTGCCGCGCAGCACCCGAGTATACATCTCCTTCTCCTCCTGCGTCAGAATCCCGCAGGCAAAGGTCCTCGTGATATCCGTGGTTCCCTCCAGATACTGTCCGCCGGAATCCACCAGCAGGAAGCTTCTGGGCTCGAGCGGAATGTCTGTCTCCGGTGTCGGCTCATAGTGCACGATGGCACCATGGGAACCAAAGCCCGCGATGGTATCGAAGCTGATTCCGAGGAAATGCTCCTGTTCCTGCCTGAACTTCAGCAGTCTGTCGCAGGCGGACAGCTCCGTGATCGGATGGGCCGGATCGTAGTGTGCCATCTGCTGCTTGAGCCAGTACATAAACTTCGTGACCGCCACGCCATCCTTCAGATGTGCCTCCCCGGTGTGCTCCATTTCCACCGGGGTGCGGATCGCCTTCGGAAGCAAGGTTGGATTCGTCGTATCGACCACGCGGACGCCCTTCGGCACGGAGGACCAGACCGTATAGTTGACGGTCGATGTGTCAAACAATAGCGTGCTCTTCTCCGGAATCGTCTTCATCCAGCTGTACAAGTCGTTGTAAGGAACCAGACGGACATGGTCCTTTTCCAGCTCCCTGACGAGCGCGCTCCCGCAGACACCATGGACGGCCGCCGGGTCTGCCCCGTCCGCAAACGCCTCTGCCTGCGTGAACAGGAGGACTTCCTGCGGTGTCACGGCAACATAGGCCAGAAAGACCGGATTGCAGGCGACATCGTCCCCGCGGAGGTTCAGAAGCCAGGCAATATCGTCAAGGGAAGTCAGCACATGATAGTCTGCCTTATGACTTTTCATCGCCTCTCTCAGATCCGCAATCTTGTCCGCTCTCGACTTCCCCGTCCACTTTGTATCAAGTTCCCAGACCGGACGGCAGGACAGTGCCGGGCGGTCTTCCCAGATCGCCCCGACCAGATCCAGGTCAGACGATATGGAAGCTCCGTTCTTTTTTGCGATCCCGGCCAGCCTGCTGCCCTTTCCGGCCGTCATGCAGCGGCCGTCAAATCCCAGTACCTGTTCCTTCGCAAGGTGCGCTGCGATGAATTCCTCTGTCGTCGGGACACCCTCATCGCCCATTCTCATCAGTGTCACCCCGGAATCCTTCAGCTGATCTGCTGCCTGCAGGAAATACCGGCCATCCGTCCAGAGGTAGGCACTGTCCTTCAGAATCAATGCTGTCCCCGCCGAGCCCGTGAAGCCGGTGATAAACTCTCTGCACTTGAAATAATTCCCGACGTACTCTGAGCTGTGGAAATCGTCCGTCGGCACCAGCCAGGCATCAATCCCATGCTTTTTCATCTCCGCCCTCAGAGCGGTCAGTCTCTCCGGTACTGTCATATCGTCTTTCCTCCTCCTGTTTCATCATTGATCGCGAAAACGACGTTCCATCCCGCCCGGTTTATGCAGGATGAATCTGTCCTGGACTTTCCGCCAAAGCCGGATCAGACCAGTGCTCCGGCAGATTTTGCATCCACCCCGGATTTTGTATTCTTATGGTAGATTTCTACCAGCCCGTCCAGGACGAGTGTCCGGACCAGGGTGATGTCATGTGTGCAGGCTCCGATCACTGTGCCGGCCAGCCCGCCGGTCGCAACGACCTGGAGCTGAGTTCCAGTCTCTGCCTCCACCCGGTCAATCAGGCCGTCAATCATCGCTGCGTTCCCGTAGAGCAGTCCGCTGCGCATCGCGTCCGCCGTATTCTTTCCGATGACCTTCTTCGGCACCTCCAGACTGATTCCCTGGAGCATCGACGTTTCCTTCACCAGTGCATCCAGCGACAGCCGAAGTCCGGTCATGATCATGCCGCCGACATAGCTGCGGGTTTCATCAATCACGATCATCGTCGTTGCGGTCCCCATGTCAATCACCATCAGCGGCGGATCAAACTTCGCCAGCGCTCCGACCGCTCCGGCAATCAGGTCCGCCCCGATCGATGTCGGGTCATCCATCCGGATATTCAGACCGGTTTTCAAGCCGGGTCCGACCACGTATGCCTGCACACCGCAGACCTTCTTCAGGGCAGTCCGCACGATGTATGTCAGCGGCGGGACTACAGAGCCGATGATTGCCCCGTCAATCATGGACACATCCACTCCATGAAGATCCAGGGCTGTCTTGAATAAGATCGCATATTCGAGCGATGTCTTGGAAGTATCCGTGGAAATGCGTTCCGTGAATATGGCTTTCCATCCTTGATACCCTCCAAGGACCGTATTGGTATTCCCGATATCGATTGCAAGCAGCATATCCGCCCGTCTCCTTTTCATCAGACCGCTTCGCTTGTCCGCCCCGCTCTCACCTTCTACCCATACAAAAATGTATGGATCACACCCTCTTTCGCAATGTGCAGGTTCAGCAGCATGGGGGAACAGCCCTTTCGAAGCATCCCGAGTATACCACAAGAGGAGAAACCCGTGCATAGACAATTACTATTTGATTTTACAAAATTTGATTTTGTATTCTGATTAATCCTTGTATCTGCAGCAGGCTCTATGGTACACTATCTGCAGAGTCTCTCAAAACAGACATCCAAGAAGGAGGTTTTTCATATGGCACAGAAAGATCAGGACTGCCAGGAAGCTTCTTCCTGCAGCCGCTCAAGCTGTGAGGGCTGCCCGGAGCATGAAAAAGAAGCACATGGTCCGCAGAAGTTTCCGCAGAATCCAGGAAGTTTTGTCAAACATGTGATCGGTGTCGTGTCCGGTAAGGGCGGTGTCGGAAAGAGCTTCGTGACCGCTTCCCTGGCAAATGCACTTGTAAAAGCCGGTCACAGCGTCGGAATCCTTGACGCCGACATTACCGGTCCGTCCATCCCGAAGATGTATGGACTGACCGCTGACCAGACGCGCGCGGTGGATGAGCACACGCTGCTCCCGGTCACTACGGCAAACGGCATCAAGGTCATGAGTCTGAATCTGATCATCCAGGACCCGGAACAGGCTGTCATCTGGAGAGGGCCGATCCTCGGACAGGTGATTCAGCAGTTCTGGAGCGACGTTGCCTGGGGACAGCTCGACTATCTGCTGGTCGACATGCCGCCCGGAACAGGTGATGTTCCGCTGACAGTCTTCCAGTCACTGCCGGTTGACGGAATCTTTATCGTCACCAGCCCGCAGGATCTGGTTCGCATGATCGTCGCGAAGGCCTGGAACATGGCACAGATGATGAAGATTCCGGTCCTCGGCATGATCGAAAACTACAGCTATCTGAAGTGTCCTGACTGCGGGAAGATCATCAAGGTCTTCGGCGAGAGTCACATCGACGAGGTTTCAAAGAGCACAGGACTTGAGGTCTGCGGCAACATCCCGATCAACCCGGACTACGCCCAGCTCGCAGATGAAGGTCGGTTCGCAGAGATGGATGTCGACTTCCTGGACAGAGCCCTGAAGAAGGTGGAGAGCACGCTCACCGTCTGATACCATCAGACAGCTCCGCGCAGCCGGGGAGTCCGCTCACACGCTGAATTGCCGTACCAGACAGCTCCGCGCAGCCGGAGCGTCTGCCTCACAATGTCAGATTATTTCCCCGCGCACAGGTATCAAGAAGGCACCGGATCACACGATGGATCCAGTGCCTTCTTCATATGTTTCGTGCTTTTCCGGCTGTCCGGCAGGAGTCTCCCTGCTTTTACAAAGTACCGGCTCAGATGGTCATTGTCCTGAACGCCTCCGGCTTTACCACTTTGATATCCGGAAATTCCTCCTGCATCAGCTTCTTCAGCGGTCTGAGATCAACATCCCGCGACATTGGCGGAAAGGCATTGTCAAAATGCGACAGGACGACGCTTTTCGGCTGAAGGACAGACAGGACCTCGCGTGCACGGGCTGGCAGATCATTGTTGCCCTGGTATGGAAGGATCAGGACATCAGCATGCTTCGGGTAGGTTTCCGCCGGATCAAGTGCCAGACTCCCCAGGAGCAGGATTTCACGTCCTTCCGCCTTGATATCATATGCCACAATCTCCCCTGCTTCCTTGAAGGTCCGGTTTGCCCAGAACAAAAACGGCAGATTTCCCGCATACCGGATCATACGCCAGGGCGAGAGTGTGTCGAGGATGTATCGCCATCTGAACGCAATGTGCCTTGCACGAAGCGGTGTAATCCTGATATCACCAATCGGGTACGTTCTGTCCGGTTGAATTTCCACCACGCGGTCCTGATCCGCCTCAAACCGTTCCAGCGTCTTTACGCACTGCCTCGTGCAGAAAACCGTAAAGTCACTGTCATCGATCTTGTCCGCGGTAAAGGCAAAGTGATCAAAATGACAGTGTGTGATAAACACCGTATCATACTGAAGCAGTTCATCATCTGTCAGCGCGACATGTCCGCCCTGCAGCTCCATGAATGGGTCGAACAGGATCTTCTCTTTCCCGCTCTCAAGCACAAAAACGGCAGTTCCAAGCCAAGTCAGTTTCATTTCAGTCACTCCATTTCCGCTCAGTCCACTGCAGCAAGCAGCATTTTTGTATAGTCGTGCTGCGGTTCTTCAAATACCTGCCGGACATCTCCACTTTCCACAATTTCGCCCTGTTTCATGACCAGCACCCGGTCGCAGATCTGGTAAATCACGTTCAGATCATGGCTGATAAACAGATAACTCAGTCTGAATTCCTCCTTCAGCCGGACCAGCAGCCTCAGAATCTGCGCCTGGACGGTCACGTCCAGTGCGGACACCGGTTCATCCAGCAGGACCAGCTGCGGCTGCTGAATCATAGCCGCGGCAATACAGACACGCTGCCGCTGTCCGCCGGACAATTCGTATGGATATCTATCGATATACTCCTCTGAAAGTCCTACCTGTTCCAGAATCTCCGGAACAAGAGTCCGGTCTGCCCGTTTGCCGCGCCTCTCCCCTGCACGCAGGGCTTCCCGCAGCGTCCACCCCACTGTTCTTACAGGATTCAGGCTCGAGTAAGGATCCTGAAACACCATCTGCGGATGATCCGTATGGTGGATGATCTCACCCTCGTAGTCCATTCCAAGCCCCAGGACCGCACGGCAGAGCGTCGTTTTTCCGCTCCCGCTCTCTCCGACGAGTCCCAGTGTCTCGCCTTTTTGAATCGAGAATGTCACATCCCGGAGGACCTGCATATCCCTCTCACCGAATCCAGAATGTGTTCCGGAGAATCTGCGTGCTTTCCTATAATAGCTGCTTACATGCCTCACTTCCAGCACAGAATCAGTCATATGCCCTGCACCTCTCTTCCCTCGTCGGAATGGATGCGATCAATTTCTTCGTATAAGCGTGCTGCGGACGGGCAAACACCTCCGCTGTCTCCCCTCTCTCCACAATCTTTCCCCGTTCCATGACCAGGACGCTCTTGCAGATCTTCTTCACGACATGCAGATCATGACTGATAAACAGAATTGTCATGCCGTAATCCTCATTCAGGTTCCTCAGCAGTTCAAGGATCTGTTCCTGGATCAGAACATCCAGCGCCGTCGTGACCTCATCGCAGATAAGCAGCTTTGGCTTTGTGATCATGGCTGCCGCGATGGAGGCCCGCTGGAGCATGCCGCCCGAAAGCTCGTACGGATACCGGCTGTACAGCTCCTCCGCATCTCTCAGGCCTGCGAGTCCCATGGCCTCGATGGCCCGCTTCCTCCGCTCCATTTTCGGTATACCACGGACTGTCAGAGCCTCCTCCACCTGCCTGCCGATCCTGCAGAGCGGGTCGAAGGTCGTCATCGGGTCCTGGAACACCACGCCTACATCCTGTCCCCGGATCCTGCGCAGGTCCTCCTCACTGCAGGAAAACATCTCCCGTCCATCAAGCAGAATGCTGCCCTCCTCGTCCGCCTTCCCGCGCGGCATCAGACCGCTGACACACATTGCCGTCACCGTCTTCCCGCTTCCACTCTCTCCGACAATGCCCAGCGTCTCCCCCCTCTTCAGGGAAAATGAAACACCGTTCACCGCATACCGCTCCGGTGCCGCATTGTGAAAGTGAACCCTGAGTCCGCTCACCTTCAGCAGGTCTGGTGCCTGCTGCCCACCATTCTTCTGGCTTTGTCTGTCCGTCATCTCATCTCCCGCATTCTCACCTGGCATTTGACTGAACGTTTGCCGTACGCCATCCTTCTCTTCATGCCTGTCCTCTTCCGGTTCCCTGCTGTATGCCTTCGGAAAGCAGCGAGACGGCTAAAACAAGCAGCACAATCATGCCTCCCGTCCCGAGCGCATACCAGGGTGCTGTATTCAGGTAGGTCTGACTGTCCTTCAGCATGGAACCCAGGCTTGCCTGCGGTGGCTGGATCCCGACCCCCAGAAAGCTCATGCTTGCCTCCGCCAGCACAGCATTGTTGAAGCCGATCGTCACCGCCGGAAGAAGAACCGGGAACGTATTCGGCAAAATATGCCGAAGCAGAATCCGCCCTGTGGAAACACCCATCAGCCTTGCGGACTGAATGTAGTTCGTATCCCGCACGCGGGCAACCTCCGTCCGGACAACCCGTGCAAAGCTCGGAATAAACAGAAGACCAAGGCAGAGCAGAATGTTCGCCATGCCTCCGCCGAAGAGACTGACCACCACCAATGCAAGCAGGATGGCCGGAAATGCCGTGATCGCGTCACATACCCGCATTAAAACAGCATCTGCAATCCCTCCGAAATAGCCGCACAGGCTTCCGATCAGCACACCGCCGATGCATCCGACAGCGACCACCCCCAGTGCAATCAGGAAGCTGGTTCCAGCCCCGCTGATCACCCTCGAAAGCACATCCCTCCCGAAGTTGTCTGTTCCCAGAAGGTGATGCAGGGAAGGCGGCAGGGTCTTCTCCGCCGCATTCATCGCGGTCGTCCCGTACGGTGTCCAGAAAAATCCTGCAACAATGACAGCAGCCAGCACCAGCGACATGATTCCGCCTGTTTTCAGAAAACTATTCTTCCGAATCTTCATGAAATTCCCTCAGGATACCCGGATTCTCGGATCAATTGCCATATTGATGAGATCCGCCGCAAAGTTTACCAGAATGATAAAGACTGCCATCATGACCACGATTGCCTGGACGACCGGGAAATCCCTGCTCCCGATCGAGGACAGAAGCAGCCGTCCCAGCCCCGGAATCGTAAAAACCTGCTCGATGATGATGGTTCCGGTCATGATTTCCGCAGCCGACTGCGCGAGAAATGTCACAACCGGCACCATTGCGCCTCTCAGGGCGTGGCGCCGCAAAATCTGGCCGTCCGTCAGCCCCCTTGAGCGGGCAGTCCGCACATAGTCCTCGGCCATCTGGCTGCGGATTGAGCTGCGCAGCATCTTCACGGTCATGGCAGACCGCGGGAGCGCCATCGCCAGCGCCGGCAGCAGAAGATACCCCAGTCCCCCTGTCACACTTTCAGAAAGCGGAACATAGGCGCCCGGCACAAAGAGCTTCAGCACAATACCAAACAGATAGACACTGAGGATTCCGATAAAGAAAGGCGGAAGTGCCATGAACAGCTGATCCATGATCAGGAAGAAATGATTCACCCGCACGCTTTCTGACCTTGCAGTCAGAATCCCGAGCGGTATCGATATAAACACCGTCATGGCGAATGACAGCGCGGTCAGGATCACTGTCACAGACAGCTTTCCCTTCAGCATCTCCGCAACGGGCATGCTGTAGCTGTAGGACATCCCGGGGTCTCCTTTCAGAAATGAAAGAAGCCACCGGCCGTACCGGACCAGAACTGGCTGATCCAGCCCCAGCCTGGCGCGGAGCTGTGCCGCCTGCGCCGCTGTTGCATCCGCGCCAAGCATCTTTGTCACCGGATCTCCGGGAATGACCTGCAGCGCGAGGAAGGTGAGCAATGTGACAATCAATAATGCGATCATGAGATTCAGTATTTTTCTCAGCAAAACCTTCATGCTCTCTCCTCGCAAAAGAATCTGCAGATTACGCCAGCTTCAGCGTGGAAAAATCCAGCGCGTAAAGCGGATACGGCGTGTAGCCTGTGAACTTCGGGCTCAGCGCGACAAAGTCCGCCAGGTCCTGGATGTAGACATTCGCGGCTGTGTCAGACAGAATCTTTTCCGCCTGCCTGTACAGCTCCGTCTGCTCCTTGTCATCGGTTGTCGACTGTGCCTTCTTCATGACAGCATCATAATCCGGATTGCTGTACCCGATCATGTTTGTCGCATCGTCTGACATCCATCGCTGAAGCAGCGCGTCCGGACTGAGATACGCCGCATCGAAGCCGATCACGGTCGCATCGAAATCCCGATTCTGATACACATCGCTCAGCCAGGTCTCCCAGTCGCCCTGCTCAATGTTTGCCGTCACGCCGATCTGGGACAGCTGCTCCGCGATGACCGTCGCAGTGTCTACATGCTGTGTATAGTTGCCAGGTACCTTGATTGTGAAGCTCAACCCCTGGGCCCCCGCGTCGGCAAGAAGCTGCTGTGCCTTTTCCGGATCATACGGATAGGCATCGGTGAGGCTGTCGTCAAAGTACTTTTTAAAGCTCGGGTACATCGAGCTTCCGAGTTTTGCGCCATGTCCGTCCTCCGTGAGCTCCAGAATCGAATCCACATCGATTCCGTAGCAAAGCGCCTGACGAACCTTCTCGTCGTCAAATGGTGCCTTCGCATTGTTCAGATAAAGCGCCTGAACCAGATTCATTTCCCCTTCCGTGACCTTGTAGCCATTCGTAAGATTCTTTGTCTGGTCCACTGTCAGGTGAAACGCCATGTCCAACGCTCCCGCGTTCAGGGCGGTGAAGAGCGCGTTGTTGTCCTCGAAGATCTTACAGGTCACTGTCTTTATCTGCGGCAGCTTTCCGTAATAATCGTCATTGCGCTCAAACACGGCATTGTCCTGCACCGAGCGGGAAACAAACCTGTAGGGGCCGGTTCCAACCGGTGCAGACGCCTGATCGGTATAATCTGCCGGAACGATGGATACGCTTGAAACAGCGCTCAGAAAACTACTCAGCGGCTCCTTCAGCGTAATGGTGACAGTATTTCCATCCGCCTTCTCACCCGCAATATCAGAAAGCGCCGACGCCACAGAAGAATTAACCGTGGTATCGGCGCAGGTCTTGAATGAATAGAGAACGTCATCCGCTGTCACTGTCTCTCCGTTGTGGAACTTCACCCCGTCCCTGAGCGTGAAAGTGTAGGTCAGACCGTCGTCCGAAATCTCGTGCGACGACGCGACAGCGTCCATAAAATTACCGTCCTTGTCGGGCTTTACAAGCCCTTCAAACACATTGAACATGACCTCTCTGGTTCCTGCAGCCGTTATCTGATACGGGTCAAGACTCGAATCCAGGTCCTGGGGCAGACCGATCGTAATCCCGGTGTCCCCGGAAGAAGCAACATCTCCGTCGCTGGAAGCCTCCGTCTCAGTCGTAGCTCCAAGGCAGACAGTGCCAAGTGAACCCGCAAGCACGAAGGCAGTCAGCAGAGCAGCAAGTGATTTTTTATTCATTGCCTGTCTCCTATCGACTGGAATCTCTTCTCCCATTATTAAATTGCCGGGTTCATTGTATGAAAAAGCTGCCGGAAATGCAAGAGGTCTGAATCACCTTCCTTTCATGCTGCTCTGAAATTGTTTCTGGCGGAAGAGCCGGATACCAGGGCGCCGTCACCTTCCGGAGATGATACTGCCCATCCAGCCAGCTGTCCTCGATCGCCGCCGTATACTTGATCCCTTCATAGCGGAATCTCAGCCGAATCTCCTTCGAGAAAAGGCTCCGGCTCGGGAACAGCCCGCTCCTGCGCATCAGCTTCACGGTCGCCCATTTGCCAGGCTGGATATCGACCCGCTTCCGGCTTGCCATCTTCAGCTTCGCTATCTTATCAGACGCTGCGGAATTGTTGTCCGACTTATTGACCGAATATTCAGCCGCATATGCGCTGTAGAACGAAATCGTTTTGTCTCCCGCGTTGTGAATGCGGACGTACATATACTTCCTGTTTTTGGAAATGCTTTTGATATAGGCCTGAAACTCCGGTTTTCTTGTCTGAACAGTCACCTTGAATGTCCGGACCTTCTTCTGGTATGTCACCGAAATGCTGCAGATCCCGGCTGACACACCCGTCACAGAGAGATTCGTTCCAGATACCGACACCCTCGCAACCTTTGTATTGGAAGACTTCGCTGAGGACACTTTGACCAGAGCTCCCTGATTGTTCCGGGTCGGAACCAGAACCGTCTTTCCCGCCGCGACAGTGATCTCCGAGGAGAGGATGTAGGATGGCCCCGCTTCCGCTCGGTTGTCCGTCACAGCATAGGATACCAGAAGCGGCTGCCGGACCGCTTCCGTATCGGTAACGCGGAACCGGTAAGATCCTGCCTGGAGCGTCACACTGATCCGGTCATAGACCTGGTACTTGGATGACTTGACCTGAACATACCGCTGGGCGCCGTACCGGGTATAGGTTCCGGCGACCGTTCCATTCGAGAGGTTCAGGATTTCATACTTCAGGGCACTAAGCGTTTTCTGCGTCAGTCCCGCCTTGTTCACGGTGGAAGAAGAGACGTTGATCGTCACCGTCTCGCTGGACGGGACACTGAAGTCAGACCAGGCAATATACCCCTGCGGCGATAGTGTGTACGACCTCGATGACAGGCTCGCCGCATACGTACAGCCCGCCATCAGCATTGTCAGGATAGCCGTCAAAAACAGCAGCCTGCGGACTTTCCCTTTATTCTCCATAAACTCCCTCCCTTCCTGTGCTCCCACGCTCATCTCTGTTGTGCCGCGCTCCCGCACCGCTTCCGCGCTGCTACGCGCTCATCTCTGTTGTCGTCGCTTGTGTGGACTCCCCCTGACGCGCAAGCGCGTCGTGCGAGTCCGCACAGCGACTGGACGCCGTGTTCTCTGCATAAGTCCCCGCGGCCCGGCGCTGCTCCGCAGCTTCCGGCCCGCTTCCAGAGATTCGCGCTCCCGCACCGCTTCCGCGCTGCTACGCGCTCATCTCTGTTGTCGTCGCTTGTGTGGACTCCCCCTGACGCGCAAGCGCGTCGTGCGAGTCCGCACAGCGACTGGACTTATGCGCTGAAGTAGTTGATTTGCATGGATTTTTTGACGTCGCTCAGTGTCTGAGCGGCGATGTTTTCTGCGTACTTGGTACCGTCCTTCAGGATCTCAATAACCGACTGGAGATCTTTCTCGTACTCGGCGCGGCGTGCCCGGATCGGACGCAGCGCTTCCTCCAGCACGTTGTTCAGGAACTTCTTCACCTTTACGTCCCCGAGTCCGCCTCTTCTGTAATGCTCCTCCATCTCGCTGAGGTTCTGATAATCCGGCGCATACTCCTCAAACAGCTGCTTTGCGTTCGGCGCATCCTCCCCCGCAAATGCCTCCAGGTAGATGAACACCGGATTGCCCTCCGTCTTTCCCGGATCAGAAACCTTCAGATGTCCCGGGTCTGTGAACATGCTCATGACCTTGGTCTTTACCGTCTTCTCATCATCTGAAAGATAGATGCAGTTTCCGAGAGACTTGCTCATCTTCGCCTTGCCGTCTGTCCCCGGGAGCCTGCGGGACGCAGCGCTCTTCGGCAGCAGGATCTCCGGCTCCACCAGTGTCTCTCCATAGATGGAGTTGAACTTTCTGACAATTTCTCTCGTCTGCTCGACCATCGGCTCCTGGTCTTCCCCTGCCGGGACAACCGTTGCGCGGAAGGCTGTGATGTCCGCTGCCTGTGAGATCGGGTAGCAGAAAAAGCCAACCGGCGTTCCCTGACTTTCCTCACGCTCGGAGAAGCCCCTCAGCTTGATCTCTGCCTTCACAGTAGGATTTCGCTGCAGTCTCTGAACCGTGACCAGGTTCATGTAGTACTGGGTGAGCTCCGGCAGCTCCGGGATCTGAGACTGAATGAGAATGTGCGATTTTTTCGGGTCAATGCCTGCTGACAGGTAATCAAGCGTGACATTCATGATATTGCTCCTGACCTTCTCCGGATTATCCCAGTTGTCGGTCAGCGCCTGCGCGTCCGCAATCATGATGAGAACATCATCAAACGCACCACTGTTCTGAAGCACCACACGCTCTCTTAGAGATCCGACATAATGGCCGATATGAAGACGGCCTGTCGGCCGGTCACCGGTCAGAATTACTTTACGCTTCTTTTCTGACATCTTGAAACTGCTTCCTTTCCATATCTTAATCTGAGTCTATTGTACCCGATTCTGTCTGCATACTCAACCAGCCGACGCATTTTCGGCCACCCACCAGACCGGATTCTTTCGATCATATCCCAGTTTCAGCTCCGGTCCATAGTGCCTGCATCTCACGCCCGCGGCCCATCCCGGCTCTCTCCTCATTCCTTCTGCCGCAGCTTTCTCGCTTCCATGATGCCGACCCATCGATCCAGCCATACTTTCAGAAGCGCTGCCACCGGAACGGCCAGAATCATCCCGCCCAGTCCTCCGATTTTGCTTCCCAGAAGCAGGGCAATGATCACCAACATCGGATGAACCTTCACCGCGTGACTCAGAAGCTTCGGATTCACAATGTTTCCATCGATTGTCTGGATGATAAACACGACGATGATGCTGACGATCAGTTTTTTCCAGTCCTGGCTCATAATTCCGACAAAGCCTGTGCATCCGTACGCCACGAACGGACCCACATACGGAACCAGGTTCCCGATCCCCGTCAGCACGCCGATGATGACGGCAAACTTCACATTCAGAAGCAGAAGGGCAATGCTCACAACCACCATCATAAACAGCGCATCGAGCAGCTGTCCGCGAATATATCCGGAGAAAACTCTGTCGGCATCGCGCACTGCTGTCCGCATCACATTTGTCGCTTTTTCCGGAAAAACAGACCGGAAGAATCGTTTCCAGTACCGTTTCAATCCATCGGCGTCAAGTGAAAAATACACCGCAAAAATAACCGCGAAGGCTCCATTTGCAAGATAGCCAGTCAGATGAGACAAAGCATCGCTGACCGCCCTTCCTGCCTGAGAGGCGAGATTTCCTGCCCACGACGTAATCGTGTCTGTGACCGTCGCGAGCGCATCCGAGGAGATGTTCATCTGCTCGGACCACTTTTTCAGCTGAATGTATACCTCGTTGAATGACTTCGAGATTCCGTTGATGAAGTTGGTGATGCTGTCAAAGCTGACAACCGTCAGCTCATGCGTAAATGCAGAAATCAGGAATGTCAGCCCCAGTGCCAGCGCTGCGGCTACAATCAGAAATGTGATTCCGACCGCTGCTCCCAGCCCACTTTTATTTCTTTTCCTGTAATAAGGAAGTTTCTCCAGCCTCCGCCTGAAAAAACGTACAATCGGCGCGAACAGGTACGCCAGTGCAAAGCCCAGCGCCAGCGGTACAAAGATCACCCTCATCCAGTGAAACCCCGCGCCGAGTGCCAGCGCGATCTTGTCCAGATTGTCCCCGATCCGGATCAGAATGAAGATCACAACAACCGTAAAAACCACGTAGAATGAGATCACGCTGTATCTGTGATTATTCGGGATCCGGTCCCGGAAGTGTTTCTCCTGCTTCGACGCTCTTTTCTCCGCATCGGGGGCTGCTCCCTTCACTCCCGGATCCTCCTTCAGACCATCTGTCTCAATCGTCTGTCCGTCTTTCTTCTGGTCTTTCTTCTGGTCTTTGTCCATGAATGCCCTCCCGTCTCAGGCTGCTGTCCCGGCCTCAGATATAGCCTGAATATACCAGATATTACACTCCGGTTCCATTCCCGAAATCCTGAATTTTTGTCTGACAGTCTTCCAATCATTTGCAATGTGTGCTACGATGAGGCTGATGAATCAGACTTGTCTGCTCAAGTATAGCAGACAGCTCCCAGTTTGAGAAAACTGGCTCATAATCGACCTGGATCTGCAATCTGGAAAGGAAGTGTTGTGATGAGCAGACTTCTTGTAAAGAATATTGATACGCTTGTTTCCTGTGATAACGACGATCATGTCTACAACCATGTCGATCTGGTCTGTGAGGACGGAAGGATCTGCGCGATTCGTCCGCATGAGGACTCGCCGGCGGTTCGTTCCAGCAGTTGCTGCACATCAGGCGACTCTTCCGGCCATATGCCAAAAGGCGACGCAGCCGAAGCGGAATATGACACAGTGATCGATGGAACAGGCATGCTCTGCTACCCGGGGCTGGTGAACGCGCACCATCATCTCTACCAGATCTTCTCGCGGAACCTGCCGCAGGTTCAGAACATGGAGCTGTTCGACTGGCTCACCACTCTGTACGAGGTGTGGAAGAATCTGAACGAAGACACCATCCGCCTCTCCTCTCTTGTCGGAATCGGCGAACTGATGAAGAACGGCTGTACGACCATCTTTGACCATCATTATGTCTTTCCGGAAAATGGCGGCGATCTGCTGGCAGCTCAGTGGCAGGCGGCAGAAATGCTTGGCGCACGGATGCATTTTTCCAGAGGGTCCATGGATCTGTCCAAAAAGGACGGAGGGCTGCCACCGGATTCCGTCGTACAGAGCGTTGATGAGATCATGAAGGATTCTGTTCGCCTGGTGGAAAAATATCAGGACAATTCCTTCACGTCCATGCACCGCATTGCACTGGCACCTTGTTCTCCATTTTCCGTCTCACCAGACCTGCTCCGGGAAAGCGCGAAGCTGGCGAGAAGCTGCCATGTCCGTCTCCATACGCACCTCTGCGAGACAAAGGATGAAGAACGCTTCACGCTCGAGCGCTTCGGGATGAGGCCTGTCGCCTACATGGAGAGCCTCGGCTGGCTCGGACCGGATGTCTGGTTTGCGCACGGCATCCACCTGAATGATGAGGAGCTTCAGCTTCTGGCAGACACCGGCACCGGCGTCTGCCACTGCCCGATCTCGAATATGAAGCTTTCCTCCGGCATTGCCCGCATCCCGGACATGCTGAAGGCCGGCGTCCATGTCGGCCTCGGTGTCGACGGAAGTGCCAGCAACGATGGAAGCAATCTTCTTGAAGAGATGCGTGTCTGCTTCCTTCTGCACCGTCTGAACTCCTCGAAGGCAGCACCCGACGGCTATCAGGTGCTGAAGATGGCAACCATCGGAAGCGCTGCCCTTCTGGGTCGTGAGCATGAAATCGGCAGCCTCGAAACCGGGAAGTGTGCGGACTTCTTCCTAATCGACTCGCACAGGCTCGAGCTGGTCGGTGCCTGCTATGATCCGAAATCCGTCCTTGCTACGGTCGGCCTGAAAGGCGCTGTAGACTGGACTGTTGTGAATGGAAAGGTGACGGTCGAGCACGGCCGCCTTGCCGGCGCAGATGAAGAAAAGATTGTTGCGGATGCAGATGAGGAGCTGAAGCGATATTTGGCAGACATCATGTGACTCTCCCCTTTCAAAAAGGCCGCTGCCTTCTTCTGGTTCCCAGAGAAGACAGCGGCCTTTGCATGTTGATCAGACCGTCTTTTTCAGCCTGATCACGTTCCAGCTTCTCGCCGGCAGAACACTTTTCAGTGTTCCGTCTTCAACTTTGCTGTTCTGACAGAATACCGGCGCCACATTGTCCGGCTTCTCTTCCGTGTTGACAGCCTTGAGGTCTTCATTCGTCAGAAGGATATGCTCCTGAACCTGATACCCCTCGAACTGTCTGACATCCATCGTTACGCTGTAATCGCTCTTCAGATCCTTGTTGACGGCAAAGAGCGTGAGCGTTTCCTTCCCCTCATCCGCAATCACAACCGCGTCAACGAAGGGTGCATCTCCATACTTACTCTCATATGTATCGACCTTGACGGCGGTATTGAGAACCGTGCCGCGCCCCATCGTGCTGGCATGCAGGTACGGATAGAAGATTGTCTGCTTCCAGGCACCTGTATCAGATGTCATGATCGGTGCGATGACGTTCACCAGCTGCGCCAGGCAGGCGATCTTGACACGGTCTGCGTGCCGCAGAAGTGTGATCAGCATACTTCCAACCAGCAGCGCGTCCTCAAAGTTGTAGATGTCCTCGAGCTGATGCGGATGCTGCACCCACTTTTCAAGCTTCGCATCCGCCTCGTTGGAATGGTACCAGACATTCCACTCGTCAAAGCTCAGATTAATCTTCTTGTCCGATCTCTTCACCGCCTTGACATAATCGCAGGTCGCGACAACGCTGCTGATGAACTGATCCATGTCCACGCTGCTTGCAAGAAAATCCGGTGTGTTGTTGTCGCGGTTTCCGTAATATGTGT
Source organism: Porcincola sp. LCP21S3_C12 (assembly GCF_052118625.1). Classification (NCBI taxonomy): domain Bacteria; kingdom Bacillati; phylum Bacillota; class Clostridia; order Lachnospirales; family Lachnospiraceae; genus Porcincola; species Porcincola sp. LCP21S3_C12. The sequence goes on from NZ_JBQKGW010000002.1 coordinate 206,490, forward strand.
GCAGGCTGATGTAATCGGTTGTGTCGTAGCTTTCCTCGAGCACCGTCCGCTCCCAGCTTGCAAATGTCGGCATGGATGAATTCGAGGACCCGCAGGCGACGCACTCCACCGATGGATCGATAAACTTCAGCATACGACCCGCTTCATGGGCGATTCTTCCATACTCGCGTGCTGTCTTATGCCCCATCTGCCAGGGACCGTCCATCTCATTGCCGAGGCACCAGAGCTTGATGCCTAAAGGCTCCTCGGCCCCGTTTTTTCTGCGGAGGTCGCTCAGATAGGTTCCGCTCTTGATGTTGCAGTACTCAATCACATCCTTTGCTTCAGTCACGCCGCGGGTTCCAAGATTGATCGTGTACATCGGCTTCACATCCGCCTTCTTCGCCCAGTTCATGAACTCATGGAGGCCGAACTCGTTCGTCTCAATCACGCCCCACGCTGGGTCGATCCTGTGGGGTCTCTGGCTGACCGGACCGACAGAATCCTCCCACTTGAACCCGGAGACAAAGTTTCCGCCCGGATAGCGGACATATGGGACCTTCAGTTCTTTGATCAGGTCGATGGTATCCGTTCTCAACCCATCCTCATCGGCGAATTTGCTGCCCGGCTGATAGATTCCTTCATATACCGCCCTTCCCAGATGCTCGATAAACGAGCTGAAGATCCGCTCATCTACTCTGGATACTTCAACCTCACGGTCAATACTGATTCTTGCCTGCTTTCTCTCTTCCATGATAAACTCCTCCTCATCAATCATTTGATCCAATAATGTGAATGTAATAAAGCCATCATTCCATGCGATTATTATCCTTTTACACTGCCCGCTGTCATTCCTTCAATAAAGTATTTCTGGAAGCAGATAAACAAAATCAATATCGGGATGATCGCAAAGCACGAGCCCGCTATCAAAATATCGTAATTGTTGCCATATGGTGAAAGCAATGACTGCAATCCAACAGGAAGTGTGATTTTATCCATCTTGTTAATAACAATCATCGGCCAGAGGAAATTGTTCCAGCTTGTCATCCCCTCGTAAATTCCCATCGCAGCAAAGGAAGGTTTCATGAGGGGTAAGATCACCCGAAAGAAGATGCCGTATTCTGAACATCCATCCACTCTTGCAGCATCTATCAGCTCCTTCGGAAGCCCTGATAAATACTGGCGAAAAAAGAACACCATCATCGGGACGACCACATATGGCAGAATGATTCCCCACATGCTGTTAATCAAATGCATACGAATCGTTAATTTGTACAGAGGCAGAAGAATAACCTCTGTTGGAACCATCATGACCATGAGAACAAAGACAAAAAACAGATTCTTAAACCTGAATTCATACATGGCAAAACCGTATGCAACCCAGGCGCTCAAAAACAAGGACAAGGCCGTCTGAACAACTGTGATAACCAGACTGTTCTTGTACCAAACAAAGTAATCATTTTTCCCGCTGAACAGGAGCTTGTACTCGTCAAAGTTTGCGTGAGCCCAATCAATCTTAAAATTCAATCCATTTCTCATCAGTTCCGCGCCAGGTCTCAGAGATGCAACAAACAGCAAGGCCAGAGGCAGGAGCGTAATGATCACAATGATCAGAAATAGAATGAATAGCTGGACAGAGCGTCTCTTTTCGTTCTTTTTCATTGCTTACACCCCCTTTCCTTTCTTTCCAATCGTTCCATTCACTGTCAGCTGAATCAGGTTGATTCCTATTACTATAATCAGGAATATAACTCCTACAGCCGATCCGATTCCTAGCTGATTTTGCTCCAGCCCCATCCTGTACAAAAAACCGACAAGCGTTGTTCCAACATTGTTAGGAGACTTGTTCCCGTTAAACAGCATATATGACTCCGAGAACATCGCCATACCGCCGAATATTGAAATCGTCAGTACATATATGGCCGTCGGCTTCAGGAGCGGAAGTGTCACATAAAAGAACTGCTGCATTCTGGATGCGCCATCGACTTCAGCAGACTCATACAGATCTCCCGGGATCTGCTGAATTCCTGCCAGATAATACATCATATTGACACCTGTCCATCTCCACAAACAAATAAAGAACAGTGCCATCCAGACTGTGGCAGGATTGCGCAGCCAGACAACGGGCTTTGCCCCAAATATTTCAATGAACTGATTCATAAACGAACCGGGAAGTTCACCAAACATCAGGCGGAAGACAACGCCAGCCACAACAACTGACGTTAGCGCCGGGATAAAGAGAATACTTCGAAATGTTGTTTTTGCCCGCATTTCCCGACTGTTTAAAAGAGCGGCTAATATCAGAGGAATCGGAATCATCAACGCGCAGGATACAACTGTATAAAAAATGCTGTTTTTCAGTGATTTGATAAAGACCGCATTCTTTACGATTTTATAATTTTTCAATCCAACGAATGCTCCTGTCTGAACATTCTGGAAGCTCATTCCTACCATGCTGAAGATGCAGTATACATAAAACACTGCAAATGAAATCAGAAACGGAAGGACAAACATATATGGTGCTACCTTTTTCGAGTATATGAATTTCGTTGCAGCGCGTTTTCTATGCATCTTTCAATTCCTCCAATGTGTCCTGAATCATCTAAAAAAGAGGTGTCACGGCTACTGCCTGACACCTCTCTTCTGAAGCCTGCCGATCAGTAAACGATTGTATCCTGCTCATCCTGAAGAAGCTGCATAGCATCTTCATCAACAGAATTTTCGAATGCATTTGCATAGGTTGTGGACACCAGCACAGAATAAGTGGCTGAATATGCTCCTCTGATGTTCGGTGCCGTAATGTCTGTTCCATTTGCCTTCAGAATATCGAATGGATTGGTTGTGAAGAACTGAAGGAACTTATTGTCAGGATCTTCTGTAATCGTCTTATCATCCCAAAGCTCCGTCCTGATTGGATCAAACCCGAGCTTTTCCCATTCATAAGTGCAGCCTTCCTTCGAAAGCTTTGCAAAAGCAAGGAAATCCTTGCAGAGCTGTTCGTCCTTCGCTCCTTTGATTACGGAAGTACCCGTTCCGCCCTGCAGAACCTCATGCACATCTCCCGACTTCCAGACCGGCATCGGATAAATCGCCATCTTTCCTTTGAGGTCTGTCATGTAATCGGTGAAACGTCCCATGTACCACAGCGGCATCGTGATGGATGCGCATCCACCGTTATTCATAAATCCGTACCACTCCTCAGTATGGAAGCCGCCGCCTGGAGCAATCTGGATTGTGCCGTCTTTGATCATCTGACGAATGAAGTTGATGACATCTGCGTGATCCTGGTTTGCGATCGATGGATTCCCATCTTCATCTACATACTGGCTTCCCTTCTCCAGCAGCATCGCCTGCGGCAGGAAGAGATCATTCACTTCGACACACGCCATTGGTTTTCCGGTTTTTTCCAGAACTGTCTTTCCAGCTGCAGCGAAATCATCCCATGTGTCAATCTTTGATGGATCAACACCTGCCTCATTCATAATATCCATATTGTAGTATGTGACAGTCGCTCCAAGATGGAAGTCCGCTCCATATACATGCTCCCCATCCCCATACATGGATACTCTGGAATAGACAATATCATTCTTGTACGGCTCGACAGCATCATCAATTGGAATCAGATATCCGCCGTTCAGGAACGATCCGTAGTAGCCGATCTCGATATCAGCCATATCCGGTGTTCCCTCACCTGCCGCGCAGGCCGTAAGAAGTTTCTCATGCAGAGCATGCGATTCTCCTGTGGTTACCGTTATGTTGATCGGTCTGTCCGGGTTCTGCTTGTTCCATTCATCTGCCATCGATGTCCAGAACGGAACATGAAGTTCCTGAAAAGTCCAGAACTGGATATCTGTTCCTCCATCAACAAACGTATTTGTCCCTTGCGTAGCTCCATCAGTCCCGGAAGCAAACGCCGGCACCGCTCCCAGAATTGTGGAAACAGCCAGTGTAGATGCAAGAACTTTTCCGACTAATTTCTTCATCAGTTTCTCCTTTCCTGACTCCCTGATTATTATGTTACTATTTTTGTATTTCATTCGAAATACAGTTCCGTACGGAGGGTGAACGTTATTCTTACGATGAAGATAGATTAACGTTATCTTACGTATATGTCAATATAATTATTTCACAAGATTATAATAATATTATTATATACATTTAATCATTGATTGTTTTTATTATATATGTTTATTATTTACAATAATTGGTACCGATATCATTTTTTATTGTCATGTTTTCCATCATCGTAATACTTGAAAGTGTGATCATGACATGACTCTCCGATTCTATTGATGTACATTATCTGCATATAAAACCCATTCGCATATGTATAAAGCGAGAGCAGGAGAGCACAATGTTGAATCATAAAAAAAGACCAACTCTCTCGACAGTTGCGCAGCGCTGCGGCTACTCCGTCAATACAGTTTCACGCGCACTCCGCGGAGACCCAAAGCTTCCCCAGGCTACAGTTCAAAAGATCAAGGCCGCCGCAGATGAAACCGGATACATTCCGAACCGGCTCGCTTCAAGTTTGCGGTCGCATGAATCGCATGTCGTTGCAATCATCATCGAGGACATCGAGAACCCGCATTATTCGCATCTGATGGCAAGGATCGAACAGGAGCTTCAAATCAGAGGCTACAACGTGATAATCCTGTGCAACAACAAAAGTCTTGCATCGGAAAAGGAACTGGCTGCCCTAGCCGTCTCTTACTCTGTCTCCGGTGTCCTTCTTTTTCCTCAGGATAGTGTGAAGACGGCGAATGAGGGATCTTCTGCAGTTCAGCTTCTTCAGGCAAACCACATCCCGGTTGTCATTGTAGACCGTTCCATCCGGCAGCAGGATATCGACTGTGTCAGAGTAGACGATGAGGCAGGCGGATACCTTGCCGGTAAAGTTTTATCTCAGCTTGGACATCGTCATTTTCTGTTCCTGGCTGGTCCCCAGAACAATACCTCACAGCCACTCAGGCAAAAGGGTTTTTTACAGGCTGTCAGCGATTACTGCCCCGCGACAAATAGAAGTGTCAGAATCACTGAAGAAAACGACTGTTTCGCCGCCATCCGATCCGGCCAGCTGGCCCGTCTTCTAACACCGCGTGACTATTCCGCGCTTGTCTGCTTTAATGACGAAGTTGCTTACTATTGCATGCAGGCTCTGCAGGACGAAGGGTATCGTATTCCGCAGGATGTATCTCTCTGCGGGTTCGACAGCATCGGAAGCGATATCCGGTTTCTGCCAAGGCTGTCCAGCATTGCCCATACCAAGGGATACAGCATCGCGGAGTATGCAGTGAAGGCGCTTATGAACCGGATCGAGCACCCCGCCGCAGCCCGCCAGGATATTGTTCTGCCAGTGTCATACTATGATGGCGGAACCTGCGCAGGACCAGTCAGACTGCATCGTCGTCCTTCTGACGTATAAAAAAAGAGGACGATTCCACAGCATCCCAGATGCCATGCAGAATCGTCCTCTCTGTGATTCATCAAATATCAAATACGCTTCTCACCTTCAGATCGTCCATATCTCCCTCAAGAATCTGAAGGGTGCGGCTGCCTTTCTCCATGTCGAAGAAGTTGTCGTCCAGCCGTACGTAACCGCCTGCACTATAGATCTCCACCGACTTTGCGTACGCTTCAGCTGTCACTGTGACCGTGCGGTCCTTCCTGTTGACATCAAGCTCCAGGTGCGGATCAGCAAAACGATAGTGCTTCGTCGGCACAAACAGAACGCTTCCCTGTGCCGTATCATCCGCAGTCAGATCGGCTCCGTCCGCTGCGCCTTGCGTCCCCTCTCCTTTCAGCAGTGCATAGTGCAGATGCACGGAGCGGATGTCAGCATCTGAAACATCGATGGTGTCGAACCACTCGCTTGAGAATGGTTTCACTTCCGCCTCAATACGTCCGCTTTTGAGAATGCAGCTCGACTCATCCCGCAGTTCCCATACAACCGTCCTCTTCTGCACATCCCAGGTCTCATTTGTCAGGCAAAGCCGCGCTGAATAGGTATGCGGTTCCGGTTCACTGATGCAGGTCAGTCCCTGAGATGCCATGCCGTTTTCCTCGCAGCTCAGCATGACCGGCGCAAAGAAACGCTTTGCATAGTACTGGAGTGCCTTCCAGCGATAATAGTAGTCTAAAGACGCCCAGGACGCGACCGGCCAGATGTCATTCAGCTGCCAGTAAATTGCACCCATGCATCTGTCATCGTTTCTGTTTCGTCTGAAATGCTCAACACCATACTTGATGGCCTCAGCCTGAAGCAGCTGTGATGCATAGAGCAGGTTTTCAAAAGTCTCCGGGTAGCGGTAATTCTGCGACAGGTACATCATGATCTTCCCGTTCGCACCTGCATTTCTCTGATGCATCTCCATCACATAAGAGAAAATGTTGCGGTCCTGAGGCTCCGTAAAGCTTTTCACCGTCGTCAGGCACGGGAAAGACTGAAATCCAAACTCTGACAGATAGCGGAACCGGAACTTCCGGTATTCCGTAAACGGGACACCGCCGTGCCAGACGTTCCAGTAATGGACATCTCCGCGGCTGGGATCGCTCGGATTGTCCAGCTTTCCGCCTGATGACGGAGAGGACGGCCACCAGAAGGTGTCCGGGTCTTCCTCTTTCAGAATCTGCGGAATCACATATTCATTCTGAATCAGATAATCTGCCTTCGTGATGGCATTGCACTCGTAGCCACCGTCAAAGGTGAATCCTTCCATCTCGTTGTTGCAGCACCAGAGTCCCAGGCTCGCATGATGGCGGATCCGTCTGACATTCTGTCGGATTTCCTCCCGGATCTCGTCATAGAATGCCTCATCGGACGGATAGAACGCGCAGGCAAACATCAGATCTTCCCACACAACCAGGCCGTATTCATCACAGTAGTCGAAGAACCAGTCATCCGGATAGAAGCCGCCGCCCCAGACCCGGATCGCATTGAAGTGAGACTCTCTGCAGTATCCGAGCATGCGCTTCGTCCGCTCCGGCGATCTCCTCGAAAGAATGTTGTCCTCCGGAATATAATCTGCCCCCATGGCGAAGAATGTCTGACCATTTGCCTCTGTGGCAAATGTTTCACCCCACTGATCTTTCTTTCTTCTCATCGTCATCGTGCGGAGGCCAATTCTCCTGGTCTGCCGTTCGATGACCTCTCCCTCTCTTCCAAGGAGACTGACCGTCACTGTGTAAAGGGGCTGGTCTCCAAGTCCGTTCGGCCACCAGAGCTGTGGACGCTCTACCTCGAACGGCTCACCGTTTTTCAGGCAGAAGACTTGTCCGTCCGGGGCTGTCAGTTCGATTCTGATCGATTTAGCATCGTCCCTGCCGCATATCTGATCGCTGCCGGTCTGCCCTGCGGCTTCACCACTTCCAGCGCTATCAATACCGTGTGATACAGCTTTGCTGCTCCTCGCGGCACCAACACTGTGTGATGCAGCTGCGCAGCTGTCCGCACCATCAGTACTGGATGCTGATGTCTCTGCTTTCACCGTCAGCTGCACACGCACCCTGCCCGCCTTTGCCTGTGCAGCATGCTCCGAAGCGCCCATCGCCGCACTGCCATCCTCCAGCAGATGATTCTGGTGAATGCGCACATCCGTGATTCTCTCATCATTCCAGCCAAGGAGGGTGACATCCTTCCAGATACCTTCATCAGGCAGTCTCGGGCCCCAGTCCCAGCCAAACATGCAGTGAGCCTTCCGGAGATACGAGAAACCCTTCATTGCTTCGATCGAGCCGCCAAGGTGATGTTCCTTGTCCCTCTGTGCAATCCACCTCGTCGGAGACTTGATACATACCTTCAGTTCATTTCCGCTCTCTAGGAGCAGACCTCTCACATCGAACTCGTAAGCCGTGTGCATATCCATCGTCAACCCGATCCACATCCCGTTCAGGTAGATGTCCGAGATGGTATCGACGCCATCAAAGCGAAGCACCTGATGAGCCCGACTCAGAAGCGCTGGATCTGCGTCAAACGCCTTCACGAAGGTATAGTCCCCCTTCACAAGCTCCAGCGCCTTGTATTCATTATCCCTGTAGAAAGGATCCTCCATCTTGCCTGCATCCAGAAGGAAACTGTAGACAGATCCGGGAATTTTCCCCTCGGTCTTGTTTCCATCCGGTGCCAGCATGCTCCATGTTCCATCCAGTGTAAAGGTTTTCATGTCGTAAACTCGCTGCCTCCTCAGCCCTTGACTATGCTTCACAATCATATCCATTCTACACGATGCAGCCTTTCCCGCATGCCTTTCTTACACAATATGCTCAGCTGCCGACACCGCCAGTATGCCACAGGAAAGACTTAGAATGACATACAAAACTGCCACCCCATTTTGTCCCTTCGCCATCAGTGCCTCCGTCTCCAGCGCAAAGGAGGAAAATGTCGTAAACCCGCCGCAGATCCCGACTTTCAAAAACAACACCAGTCTTGGATTGAGTGAATTCTTCGTGGCAGCCGCCGCTACCAGACCGATAACGAAGGCGCCGATGACATTGATCAGAAACGTCCTGAGCGGAAACCCATTCTCAGGGTTCATCGGAAGCAGACCCATCAGATAACGCAGCACTGCACCGGCCGCCCCTCCGACGGCAACAATCAGACATTGAAGCATCTCTCATCCTTTCTTTCCACGATTTGTCTCATGCAGACTGCCACTCTTTCACCATTCTGATTTCCCGGATGTATCCGTCCCATTCATTCGGTGTTTCCAGTACAAACGGTCTCCCTGACAGTGCCGGGTGACGCACGACGCGCCGAAGTGCTTCTAATCCGATGCAGCCTTGCCCCAGCTTCTCATGCCGGTCTTTGTGAGAACCGCACGGATTTTTGGAATCGTTCAGATGCACTGCCCGCAGATTCCGGAGACCTACCACCCGGTCAAATTCCGAAAGCACGCCGTCCAGATCCCCAGCGATGTCATACCCTGCATCCCATACATGACAGGTATCAAAGCAGACCCCAACCTTCTCCCGCTTGTCCTCATCGATCCGGTCCAGAATCTCACGCAGCTGTTCAAATGTTCTGCCGATCTCCGTTCCCTTCCCTGCCATCGTCTCCAGCAGCACAACCGTACTCTGCCCCGGACTGATATAGCGGTTCATAACCTGCGCAATGCGATCCATGCAACTCTCCTGATCCTGCTTCAGCGAGTTCCCCGGATGGAAATTGAAGAAATTGCCCGGAAGCTGCTCCATTTTCGCCAGATCATCTCGAAAGCACTCCTCCGCATATTCGCGTGCCCGCTCTTTATCTGAGCACAGATTCATGGTATATGGCGCGTGCGCTACAAGCTTCCCGAACCCATGCGCTTTCAGAAACCCCTCAAGCGCAGCCATATCGGCCGGTTCCGTTTTTTTCACCTGACCGCCCCGCGGATTGCGTGTGAAAAATGCGAATGTATTGCCGCCCATCGAAAGACATTCCCTGCCCATGGCCTCATATCCGTTCGATATGGATAAATGGCAGCCGATATATATCTTATCAGAATTGCCCTCTTCCACCTGCTTATCTCCTTTTTCAGATTCATTTATCAAGCTGCATTCAAGACGATCTGTCAGCGCCGTTTTGATTCAAAGTGCGCGAGCAGTCCCTCGCATCCTTCGATGATCTCATCCGCGCAGGCATCAAACCGCCGGGTATACCAGGGATCCTCGATCTTATGTTCCGGTCTGCCTGTATACTCCATCAGGTAATGCAGCTTTCCCTCCGGATCGCCGCCGAGGATCCAGTTCATGTCGCTCAGATTCTCTTCATCCATTCCGATCAGCAAATCATATCGGTTATAGTCCGCCTTTCGAAGCTGGCGTGCTCTGTGATCGCCGATCGGAATGCCCTTTTTGCGAAGCGCCCGCTCCATCGGCGGATAGATCGGATTTCCGATCTCCTCCGTAGTTGCCGCTGCAGACTCAATCAGAAAATCTCCGGCAAGCCCACGGCGATTCACCATATCCTGAAGGATATACTGGGCTCCGACAGAGCGGCAAATATTGCCGTGGCAGACGAAAAGTATTTTTATCATATAATATTTCCTTCCTCCTGATATTTCAGTTTATCATGATGCCGGAGACGACAAAAGACCTAGAAAGCATTTCACACAATCGCATCTGCCTCCCGGGTCCTTCTGATCTATATGCTCCTTCTGGTCACATTCATCCAGTCTTTTTTTCTTCCCTTATCCAAATTTCACACTGCTCTCGATGCTGAAGCCCGTTCCGTTCAGCCGGTCAAGTTCCACTCGCGCGCTGTTTATCTCCGACAGTCTCCGCAATTCATTTTCCGCATCCTCCAGTCCCAGATGCGTGTAGGTGTTCATCGTTACGCTGATGTCCGAATGACCCATCAGGTACTGCAGCGGCTTCTTCGGCACAGACCGGTTCCGCAGATGCGGGGACACAGGATGGCAGCGGCGATGTGACTGTGATCAAGGCGGCAACCACAGGTATGCCCAAGCCGTATGTATATCAGGACGAAAATGGAAATCTCACAGGATATGATATTGAAGTTCTCCGCGCAGTCTTTGACCAGCTTCCTCAATACAAGCTGGAGTTTCAGACAGCTGAATTCGCATCTCTTTTCAGCGGTCTGGATGCAGGCACTTACGACATAGTAGTGAACAATATCAGCTACCAGAAAAAGCACGCCGAAATTTACTACTATTCTCTTCCCTACGGAGTAACTTCCAATGTCTTCATTCAGAGAGAGGACGACAAGCCGCTGACGTCACTTGCGGATGCTGCAGAGCGGGGATATAAGATTGAATCAGATGCTGGTTCCAATGTGTCGAATGCAATCGAGGCATGGAACGAGGAGAACCCGGATAAGCAGATCACATTGATATACAGCGATGCTGACCTTTCCGTATGGTTTGAACACATCGTGGATTCTGAGTTTTAAGCCATTTGTACTAGTAACTACTGTCAAGGCTCTGAAAACAGCGTAAATTCAATACTTTTGAGGCTCAACTGCATTGCAAATCTCCGTTATTAGTAGTAC